>DPVY01000109.1 GCA_003527965.1 Fidelibacterota bacterium | reverse complement strand
CAACACTCGAAACACCGAGAATGTTTACATCTTTTATCGTGCGTTTAATGAGCCCCTGCAGAACTTTCCCCGGGCCAATCTCAATGAAGGTATCGGCTCCGTCGGCAGCCATATTTTTGACAGAATTAAACCATAATACCGGGGAAGTCAATTGTTGATAGAGACGCTCACGAATTTCAGACAGGTTCGTGGTGGCGGTCCCGGTTACGTTGGAATAGATCGGGCAGCGAGGCTCATGGAAATCGGCGGCTTCCAAAGCTTCTTTTAACTTCTCGCCCGCAGCTTCCATTAATGCGGAATGGAACGCTCCGCCGACAGAAAGTTCAATGACGCATTTGGCGCCGGCTTGTTTTAATTTCAGCATTGTGGATTGAACGGTATGCGTGTCGCCGCTGATGACAATTTGAGAGGGTGAATTATAATTGGCAATATTACAGACACCCTCAAATCCGGCATTGTCAATCACGGATTGAACGGTATCATAATCTAAGCCCACAATTGCCGCCATGGTTCCGGAACTGGTTTCTGTGGCGATCTGCATCTGTTCAGAGCGGACTTTGACCAGCTCAAGACCCTGTTCAAAATCAACAACGCCCGCCGCAACCAGCGCCGAATATTCACCAAGGCTGTGACCGGCGACCATATCCGGCAAAATATTCCCGGCTTTGAGTTCTTCAAATAAAATTATAGAATGAATAAAAATAGCCGGCTGGGTAACCCGTGTCTGGGTTAGATTTGCCAGGGGTCCGTAAAAGGAATATTCTTTAACCGAAAAATCAAACAGCTTGTCCGCATAGTCATAATACTTTCGAGCCGCTGGTTTGAGATTATATAAATCGAGCCCCATGCCAACGAATTGTGAAGCCTGCCCGGGAAATACAAAGGCGGTTTTCTTCATTTATTTATAAGCTCCATCTCATTAAAACACTGCCCCAGGTAAACCCGCCGCCAAAAGCGGACATCAGCAACAGATCATCTTTCTTTAGCCGGCCCTGGTCGTAGGCGTCAACGATCCCCAGGGGAATAGTCGCCGCCGTAGTATTCGCGTATTTATCTATATTTATCATCACCTGCTCATCTTTTAATTTCATTCGATTGACACAGGCGTCGATAATGCGTTTATTCGCCTGATGTGGAATAAACAATCCGACATCACTTCCTTCCAGGGAATTCCGTTTTAGAATCTCAACAGATACCTCGGCCATTTTAGTGACGGCGAATTTGAAGACGCTTTTACCTTCCTGGTAAATGTAATGCATCTTTTTATCAATTGTCTCATGGGTTGCCGGATTTTTACTCCCACCGCCGGCCATATAGAGATAGTCTTTTCCCTTGCCGTCCAATTTCATGATATAATCAAGTATCCCATAATCTTCTTCCGTCGCTTCAAGCAGTACAACGCTGGCGGCGTCGCCAAAAAGAATACAGGTGTCACGGTTTGTATAATCTGTAATGGCACTCATGGTATCCGAACCAACAACCAAGACCTTTTTATAACGACCGTTTTCAATAAATTCCGTGGCAATAGACAGGGCATAAATAAATCCGGAGCAGGCGGCGGAAATATCGAATCCAAAGGCATTCCTGGCGCCGATATTGTGCTGGATCAGAGCTGCTGTTGACGGAAAGAACATATCCGGTGTGATAGTGGCGACTACGATGAGATCAATCTCTTCGGGATCGATTTTGAAACGCTTGCGCATATCTTCAAAAGCAGCTGTAGCCATATCTGAAGAAGCTTCGCCCTTTG
Organism: Fidelibacterota bacterium; assembly: GCA_003527965.1. Lineage (GTDB taxonomy): Bacteria > Fidelibacterota > UBA2242 > UBA2242 > UBA2242 > DPVY01. Next base: position 10,054 of record DPVY01000109.1, on the reverse strand, counting down.
CGGCAATATGGCGTTCGACCATTCCTGTGCGGGTTCGGATCCACTCATCGGATGTATCCACCATTTTTTCCAGATCGTGATTGTTGAGAATGCGTTCCGGTACATACTTTCCAATGGCTGTAATGGTTGCGTGTATTTTCTTCATTATTATCCCTACGTATAAAATATATTATTTTAAAAGGAAAAAGAGTAGTGAAAACATCAATAAACAGACAAACTCAAAAGAACTCACAATAAATAATCTGATTTCTTTCATGGCGTAAAACTGATGTGGAAAGATTCTATTTTTCTTTAGCAGAAAGTATCGGTCTGCCACGATAGTACCCGCAATTCGGACAAGCACGATGAGATAATTTAGGTTCATTGCATTGAGGGCATTTGGCCGTCAAAGTAGCTGTTAATTTCTGATGAGTCCGACGTTTATCTCTTCTGGATTTTGATATTTTTCGTTTTGGTAAAGCCAATGTATTATTCCTCCATTGTATTGGTTAATAGATCTTTCAAAGATGTCAATCTGTCATCGGTGTGGGTTGAACTACATCGACAGGCATTTTTATTCAGGTTAGTTCCGCACCCGGCACAGATTCCTTTACATGATTCTGAACAGATCTTTTTCATAGGTATTTCAAGAATCAAAGCATCGCGTGCAAAAGGGGTTAAATCCACTTCATCTGTCTTGCTTGTAATCGGTATGACGTTTTCATCAATTTCCGACGAGATTGATTTTTCCGGGCTTATAATCGCTTGAAAATTCGTTTCAACATCAAACCTGTAAGCTTCCAGACAACGGTCACATTCCAATTCAAGAGCGGTTTGCAGATTACCTTTAACAGTGATTTGGTATTGGCTCTTGTAGATGTTCAGTGTTACCGCAACGGGTTGCAGAAAGGGAATGTCGGCAATTGACAGATCATCTTTTCCGAGTGCTAATTCGATTATTTGTGAACCTTCTTTTAGTGAACTTAATCTCAATCTCATAACAAAGGGCAAATTTATTAGCTGGAAGGGGCAGAATCAAGATAATTTCTAATCTATAAAAAAGCACACTGAATTCCGGGCACTTCTTTTATATCAATTAACTTAACTACCCGTTGGCTTTTGAATCCTTATCCTCATTATTGGTTTCATCAGAATCAGATTTGTCAAGAGTTTCTTCTGATTCGTTCTCTTCTTCCAGTTCATCTTCGTCTTTGCGTTCGATCAGATTTTCATTATCTTTTTTCTTCCGTAAAATCACATAAAGGAGTGATTGACCAACGCTGAAATTGGTCAGCAGATAGGCGATTACCGAGACGCTAATGATAAACAACGCGATTGTAATCATGACAGTAGTAATGATATCTGTGGTTGTCAGATATAGCGGTTTTACCATACCGAGTGAAGCGGGAGTGTAAATACAATAGATTTTACTGATAAAGGGAGTCAGCGGTGAATTAACGCCATAGATGTACGAAGAAGCCTGTTCGGTAATGCGGCTGAGTTTGCCATCCATTAACCAGCTTTGACCGAAGATAAAATTGAAGAAACGGTAGCTAATTATCATAATGTAGCCGTAAATATAGGTCGCCACAAGTCCCATTATTCCCACAACCGCTTCGTAAATTACTAAGCGCCACGGCTGTGCCCAGAGTGTTGAATAACTTTGAAAAACAGTTTCCATTGTGTCTTCTTCGGCGGTTCCGATGATAGCGGGGGCCAAAATAAGTGATACCACGAATACCGCTGCGGTGTAAACAACAAATACGGCGACCACAAAGTAAAGAAGATAAGGCAACCCAAGGAAAAGAATATCCAACACCGGCCATTTTGCAATCCAGGCGGCAATAATAGCCATTAAAAGAAAAAAGACAATTATGAGCAGAATCGAAACCGGGCCCAGGATTGCGGCTGTGCCGTGTTTTTTTATATATTTAAAACTATCCCCGGAAGAATAGAATTCATCTCCTTTGAGCTGCTTATAGGTAATTCTGGAAACCGCTAAAGAGGCTAACATAAAAATAAATACCCACAGCAGAATTCCAATACCGAAAATTGCCCAGGAGTACCACACTATAGGTAGATTGACATTCCAGAGACAGGGGAAAAGGTGGTGTGCGTTCCAGATTTCCGAAACAGATTGTCCGTTTATAATCAAGGCTAAATAACTAAGTACGAAATAAAGCGACCAGCCCAGGGCTAATCCGATCAGATGTACCCAAATTTTCTTGCCGCTCAGGGCTACGCGTGGCGTACGGAAAATGTCACGAACATCAAAGTATAAAGGTTTCATTTAACCCTCCTAATTATTGTTGGTCTTCTCTTATGAAATCGATCCAGATCTTTTCGCCGGGAAGTTTTGTCTTTAGTTCATTCATCGTCTGCCGGGCGGCTGCGTAGGTATCAAATGTGCCGGTGCGAACCCGGTACCAGGTCTCGCCTGTTTTATTAAACCGGGCTTTTTGGATATAAAGATCTAAGCCCAGGGGCGCCAACTTAGAAATCGCGCGTTCAGCGCCTGCGTAAGTTTTCCAGGATGATATCTGAATGGTATAATTACCTGAAACCTTGGGAATAGTTTGCCCTTGAGGTTTCTGATAAGTCGGTTTTGGTTTGGGTGGTGGCGGAGTAGTATATCCGGGCAGGGTCGGCGCGCTGTCTTCATAAATCGGCAGGGGGGCGCTTTGGGCTTCCGGACTGAGCGTATAATCATCCTGCTGCTCCGGTACTGTGCCGGCGCCGTCTTCAATAATATCACAAATCATTTCCCGGTGAGCCCTTTCTTTTCCATCGGGTCCGAAGATGGTATACCTGATAGTATATTCACCAATAACATCGGGCACAAAATAGATATTAAAACTCCGGCTGTTGGGCTGAAGAGTTAAAATATTCATATTGCTTCCGTCGGGTTTATTGATAAAACTCCAGGAATAAGTGCACGCCAGAGTGTCGTCCGGAGATTGAATAACAGGCGCGAGATAGACGGGTCTTCCGACGTAACCTGGTATTTTCTCGGTTTTACTGCAAGACATTAAAATCATCAGGATAAACGTTATTAGAGTTGCTGCCTTCTTCATATGATATCCTCCTCCGAGTTTCAGCTATGGTGTAATTTCCATTAAGGAAAAGAAAAATGCAATTTCTTTTTGTGCGTTTTCTTCAGAATCAGAACCGTGGACCACATTTCGCTGAACACTTTCAGCATAAAGTTTCCTTAAAGTGTCTTTTGCGGCTTTAGCCGGATCGGTTGCTCCGATAATTTCCCGGAAGGCGAAAACGGCATTTTCTTTCTCCAAAACTAATGGAATGCAGGGACCGGAAGTCATAAAGTTGATTAGTTCGTCAAAAAACGGTTTTCCTTCGTGGACAGCGTAAAACCTACGGGCTTCAGCCGGGTTCAGGTGAACCATTTTCAGGGCAAGTATATTAAATCCCTGCGCTAAAATGAAATCAAGCGCCTTGCCGGTTAATTTTCGTTCCACACAATCCGGTTTTAAGATTGCAAGTGTTTTATTCATTTTTCTCTCTTATGGTATAACTATTGTTCCTTTTTGACCGAATAAGCCTTTTTGAACCATCTCTAAAGAGGTAATCGTTACTGACTGCCCACCATATTCAATGAAGTTTAGCGCTGCCTGCACTTTGGGACCCATATTCCCCGGTGGAAATTGACCTTCGTCAAATAATGCTTTCAAGTCATTAACATGAATGGTACCAAGTTTCTCCTCATTAGATTGACCGTAATTAATCGCAACCTGGTCAACATCAGTCAGAATAAACAGTTCCTGAGCCTCAATATCACGGGCTAATACCGCCGAGGCGAGATCCTTGTCGATAACCGCATCAAACCCCTCATATAATCCATTATCCATGATAAAGACCGGAATACCGCCGCCACCGGCGGCAATTACAATAATACCAATATCAACCAGATGTTTGATGGCTTTACGATTAATAATCTGGCGTGGTATTGGTGATGGAACCACCCGCCGCCACCCCTTTCCGGGAACCTCCCTGACCTGCCAGCCAAATTTTTCAGTTAGTCCTTTGATTTCGTCACCGGTGTACCAACTTCCAATATATTTTGTTGGATTATTAATGGAAGGATCGTCGGTATCAACCACAACCTGAGTGATGATTGAGACAACTTCTCTGTCGAACTTATCCGTTATCAAGGCATTCTGGAGGGATTGTTCGATCATATAACCCATCCCGCCTTCGGTATCCGCCACACATATACCCAGTGGTAGAACCGGCGCTTTGTCGATACTCAATTCAACCCTGAGAAGGGCATTGCCAACCTGAGGTCCGTTGCCATGAGTGATAGCCAGGTGATATCCTTCATGCAGAAAATGCATAATTGCCGACAGGCTTTTGCGGGTGTTGTTGAACTGGTTGGCAATCGTATCAATTTCGCCTTTGGGGGAAATGGCATTTCCCCCAAGAGCGATAACAGCAGTTTTATTTTTTGTCATAATATCAGCCAGTTCTTTACTTTTTCAGTTGATGCTTCTGAATGAAATCAGCGAGGATTTCCTGCAGATCCGGGCTGCCGATTTCCTGAAGATCATAGTAAACGCGCGTATTGGGTTTGTTAATCTTCACGATTCGATTGAGATCAATCGGCGTACCGATAATGACAGAATCACAATCGGTATTTGCGATTGTGGCTTCGAGATCTTTGATCTGTTGATCACCATACCCCATGGCCGGCAAGAGTTTGCCGATGTTTGGGTAAATTTGAAAGGTTTCGCTCAATTTACCAACAGTATAAGGCCGTGGATCAACGCATTCAGACGCACCGTATTTTTGGGCGGCAACGGTTCCGGCGCCGATTTGCATTTCACCGTGAGTCAAGGTGGGACCATCTTCAATAACCAGAACTCGTTTATTCCGAATGATTTCGGGATTATCAACTTTAATCGGGGAGGCTCCGTCGATAACAATAGCGTCTGGATTGACTTTTTGGATGCTTTGGCGAACCGTCTGGATACCTTCCGGACTTGCCGTATCCATTTTATTGATGACAATGACATCGGCCATACGGAGGTTAACTTCTCCGGGATAATACGATAATTCATCGCCAGGACGGTGGGGATCGGCAACAGTAATCAATAGATCGGGTTTATAAAAAGAGAAATCATTGTTGCCGCCGTCCCAGAGGATAACGTCGCAACCGTTCGGATCTGTCTCAGCGCTGCGTAAAATAGCTTCATAATCGACGCCGGCATAAATCACGTTGCCCCGAATAACATGGGGTTCATACTCTTCCATTTCTTCGATAGTGCATTTATGTTTGGCAAGATCTTCCACCACAGCAAAACGCTGGACCTTCTGAGCGACCAGATCACCATAAGGCATTGGATGGCGGACGGCTACAACTTTCAAACCTTTTGCCATTAACAGTTCAATGACCTTGCGCGAAGTCTGACTTTTGCCGCAACCCGTACGAGTGGCGCATACGGCAATCACCGGTTTTGTGCTCCTAACCATTGTATCTTTCGGTCCTAATAGCACGAAGTTTGCCCCGGCGGCATTTACAAGAGCGCTTATGTTCATGACTCTTTGGTAGGGAACGTCACTATATGAAAACACACACTCGGCTATATTGAATTTTTTTATAAGCTGGGGTAATTCTTCTTCGGCATGAATTGGTATTCCGTCCGGATAAAGTTTGCCGGCAAGTTCGGCCGGGTATTTTCGACCTTCAATATCGGGAATTTGTGCCGCTGTAAATGCAATCACATTATAAAGTTCATTGTCACGGAAATAAGTATTAAAATTATGGAAATCTCTTCCTGCTGCGCCAATAATAAGGATATTTATTTTATTCATTATTTACCTCAAAATAAGTTGTAGATTAACATTTTTTCTTAAGGGGAAATGTAACTATTAATTGAGGTTACTTAAACCCGAAATGATAGGTCCAGAGAATCAGGGACAGTTTATATTGTGCTAACATAATTCCATATCAATTATTTGAACCAACTTCACGAAAATCAAGAACAAAACTTAGGTATTCCTTCGTCGAAAAACAAGGAAAACGGAATCAACCGCTCCACATGTTGAAAAAGGCGCCTCCGTTGCCAAACTTTTGTATTTAAATTCATGAAATTAATCTCGCCAATTTTTTTAAAAGAAGCCTTGATATGTTCTAATATTTTTTGCAATATATATAAGTTTTAAAAATTGAGAAGGAGGCAGGTTATGTATCGTTTATTTATTGGATCGTTAATCATTGCTTTGCTGGCATTTGGGTGTTCGAAGGAAGTTGTCCAGGACGAACCTGTCGCAGAGCAAACTACTCAAGTTCAGCCGGCCCGGGAAGACACTGTAGTGGTTGCACAGCCGGAGCCTGAACCAATTGTGGAAGAACCGGTTGTTGCCGTGACAGAATCTCTCGAAGAGAAAGAAGGGCAACTCGAGGAAGTGCTGGAATTGGTCGCCGAAGGTGACAGCGTTGATATTTTTTATATGGTTAAACCGGGCGATTATCTTTCCCTGATCGCGAAAAATGAGTATGGAAACATTGCAATGTGGCGGATGATTTACAAATGGAACCGCAAGAAAATCGGTGCTAATCCCAATCTGATCTACCCGTTTCACGAATTTTTGTTAAAAAAAGCAAAAGAGACCGCCAAGGATCTGGAATATGATTTTTATGAATATACTGTTAAAAGTGGAGAGTCACTCTGGTCTATTGCCGGTAAAGAATACGACAATAGTTATGCCTGGATTATTATCCTGAGAGACAATGCAGATGTACTGGGTGCAAATTTGCAGAATATATCTGCCGGTACTATCTTAAAACTCCGGACCAATCTGTTTTAACCTAGATTTAAATTATTGATTCCAATTAGAAAAGCGGGGTAACAAAACCCCGCTTTTTTGTTATCCTATTATAAAAAACACTTATCATTATCAGAATTTTTTTTAAATTACTTTGTATTTTATTATGGAGGGCTTAATATTGGAATCTGTTAATAGTGTTAATCTGTTTGATTGGCTAATCATAGTCATTTACTTTCTTTTCATTTTCGGGATAGCCTTTTATTTCTCGAAACGAGCAGGGAAAGACACAACTCAATTTTTTCTTTCGGGACGCAATTTGCCCTGGTGGCTGGCGGGAACAGCAATGGTGGCGACAACTTTTGCCGCCGATACTCCGCTTGCAGTTACCGAATTAGTCGCTCGTAACGGAATTGCCGGGAACTGGCTCTGGTGGAATTTGGCTATCGGTGGTATGCTGACAGTCTTTTTCTTTGCCAAGTTATGGCGACGATCAGGTATCATGACGGATGTCGAATTTACAGAGCTCCGATATTCGGGAAAAGCCGCCGCCGTATTAAGAGGCTTTCGGGCTTTATATCTGGGAATTTTTATGAACGCAATCGTTATGGGTTGGGTCCACAAAGCCATGGAAAAAATCTTTCATGTGACTTTGCCCATGATGAATCCCTTTTTACTGGTCTGCGGAGCTGCCGTTATCATTGCCATCTATGCTTCTGCAGCGGGTTTATTGGGAACGGCTCGAACCGATAGCTTCCAGTTTCTGTTTGCCATGACGGGCTGTATTATTTTTGCATTTATAGTAGTAAAACTACCTCAAATCGGTGGAGCGTCTGCTCTAAAGGCTAAATTGGCGCCTCAGGTTCTGGATTTTTTCCCCAAAGTGGGTGGCGTTACCGCTAAAGGGATAACCGGCGGAGTGCTAGCTTTATCTGTCGGCGCCTTTTTTGCTCATATCGGATTGCAGTGGTGGTCCAGCTGGTATCCGGGGGCTGATCCCGGTGGTGGTGGCTATATTGCTCAGCGGATGATGTCCGCCAAAGATGAAAAACACAGCCTTTTTGCGACACTGTGGTTTACAATCGCTCATTATACATTGCGCCCCTGGCCCTGGATTTTGGTTGCGTTGGCAGCGTTGGTCATTTTGCCGCGAGCGGAAAAACCCGAGTCGTTACAGCGGGAAAATCCGGTCCTTTATGAACAGGTCGTTCAGGTTTATAAAGGAGAAATATTACAGAAATCAAATCCTGTTTATCAGACCAGAGAATTTAAAGAGTTTTATGAAAAATATGAAAATACGGTTGATCCGGGTGTTATGTATCCGAAATTGATGATGAAATGTCTGCCGCCCGGATTGTTGGGATTACTAATTGCAACCTTTTTAGCGGCTTATATGTCCACGATTGCCTCGCAGCTGAACTGGGGGACCTCCTACATTATTAATGATTTTTACCGGCGGTTTATCAAACCAACCGCAAGCGAGCGCCATTATGTGCTTGTTTCACGGATTGCCATGTATTTAATGATTATTATTTCGCTGTTAATTGCCCGTTATTTGCTGACAACAGTCTCCGGCGCATGGGAGTTTATTATCAATGCCAGCGCCGGAATAGGAGCCGTATTGATCTTGAGATGGTTCTGGTGGCGAATCAACGCCTGGTCGGAAATTTCCGCCATGATTGCCCCGTTAATTATATATCCCGTTGCTCGTTACGGATTTGGGATGCAGTCGCCGATTACACTCTACCCGATTGTTTTTGGGACTACCATTGTGTGGCTGATTGTTACTTTTTTAACAAAGCCTACGGAAAAAGAGGTATTGTTAAGCTTTTATAGGAAGGTACATCCCGGCGGCAGGGGCTGGAAACCGATAATCCGGGAGCTTCCTGATGTAAAAAGTGATTCCGGTTTTGGAAAAAGCTTAATTGATTGGATCTGTGGGGTTATTATGCTTTATGCCAGTTTATTTGGAATCGGTAAGTTGATATTTGCGGAGTATTTTATGGGAATTGTCTATATAAGTATTGCTGTTATCTGCGCGGCGGTGATTTATTTCCATCTATCTAAAATCGGCTGGGATTCTGTCACGGATTAACGGCTGACAATAGAAATTCAACTGGCTGGTTTTTATGGCTGCTCTGAAAAGAGAGCTAGACATTACGGTTTTCTGGACCAGCGACACACCCTCGATAACGATTATCGCTTTAAGCGCTGTTTCTGCTCTTTCGGTGTTTTGGGGACCGCTGGAAGCGTTAATCTACACCAAATTATTTGCGTCGTTGATAGTAATATTTTTGACCTGTATTCATTACCGGAGTGTCCGAAAAGGCGGCGGACTGCAAATAGTCTTAACTGTTGCAAAACTCTCCCCGCTGATTTTGTTATGTATCTTGGGTTTCGCCTACTTTCAGACAGAGAATTTGTTTTTTTAACCGGAAATTGCTGAAAACAGTAACAAGGGATTTTTGACGTTGCTGGCTGGTTATGACAATGTTAGCGATTTTCACGCAACTATATTTAATCTACAGAACCTTTATCGCCTATCCCGCCGGGGGGATTATAACGGCTGCCGTTCTGATCGGAACCGGTCTGCCGGTCTATTATTATTTTAGAAAAAAAAGAGAATTAAAAATTTGGGGGTATTCACTTCGGTAAGGTATATACTATATACGGTATTCCCTTGGTTTTTGTCCGCTCACGTTTTTTATCATTTGTTTGTAATCAACCGGATATACTTCAACGGCATTCTGAAGAAGCCGGTAGAAAAGTTTTCCGCGATGCCTTTAATCTCGACGATTAAATCTGAAAGTAAATTCATCAAGATAATAGTCCAAATGCTCATGACTGACAGCACCCTGATGGGTTTCCAAAAGCCATCGTTTTAACAAAGCTGCAACCCTATGGCAAGAGGGCAACAAGTTCTCTCCAATCTCAGTATCTTTGTGTACAATTTTATGAATATATCCAAGAGATTTCAATTGACTACCCCCCCCTATTCATCTGTTCGAATAATGCTTCCTTCGGTTACAGATTTATTAGTGGTTTCTTCCAAACTGCCGGCAGATTCATCAGGTATACGTTGAAGTCGTATACGTCCAATACGAGTACCCTTGATTTCTGCTGCAATTATTATCAGCACCTTTCCTTGTACTACAATATAGTAGGCACCTGACTAAAGTGAATACCCCCATTAAAAAATATTTTGTTGAATACGTTAATGAGAGAAATCACTATTTTATGATATGAGTGTTTTAGATCACATGAAAATATTGACAATCTCGTAAAAAGG
>DPVY01000072.1 GCA_003527965.1 Fidelibacterota bacterium | reverse complement strand
ATTCGTTGTATCAAATAACCACTTCAGTGGTTTATACTTTATGAATAGACGCTATTTACATTCCGCCGCCGGTAAATAATCGCATTATATCGTTATAAAAGACCAGCGCCATTAACGTGAGGATAATAGCCAGCCCGATCTGCTGAATACGCAATTTGGTTTTGATGGATAATGGACGCCGGATTATTGATTCGATAGTAGTGATAATTAAATGACCACCATCGAAGGCCGGAATCGGCAGGATATTGATAAATGCGAGATTAACGCTGATAATTGCCATTAATCCTAATAGCGGAGCAATCCCCGATTTTGCTGATCGACCTGCTAATTGGGCGATGAAAATGGGACCGCCGATATTTTTCAGCGACTCCTCGCCGGTAACCAGCATTTTAAGTGAAATCACGGTCACTTTCAGCCAGTACCAGGTACTCTGGAAACCCTGACCGACAGCTTCAAAGAATCCGGCATTCCGATGAGTAAAAACGGGACTTATGCCGATCATGCCGACATCCACCAGTTTGGAACCTTTTAAAATTTTATTAGATATAGTGAGCAAGGATTTTTCAAAAACCTTTTCATTGTGCATCCAGCGGATAATAATCGAATCATTTGGAAAGGCATGGATGATATTAGTCATCTCTTCCCATGAGGCAACAGGTGTGTTATTAATAGCCAGAATGATATCGCCTTTTTGGATCCCTGCGGATTCAGCGGGAAGCCCCGGAATAAGCTCCTCGACGATCGGATCCGGGCTGGGATCGTATATGCCAGACCCAATAGTTAAAAAAGTGAAAAGAAGCACGGCAAAGATCAGGTTGAAAATCACGCCACCCGCGATATATAAGGCTTTTTGATGTCCCTTTTTCGATTCGAAATTTCTGGGATCGTCACTCTCCAGACCGTCAACATCCATACTTTCATCAATAACGCCGGAGACTTTGACGTAACCACCCAGGGGTATTGCCGATATACAATAATCGGTATCCCCGATTTTCTTTCCAAACAAGCGGGGTGGGAAGCCGATGGAGAATTTTTCGACCCGCATGCCGGTGAGTTTGGCAAAGGTAAAATGCCCTAATTCATGGATAAAAATAACGCCGCCAATAACTATCAGAACTGCCAGTACAGTAATCATATTTTTAACAAATCCTTTCTGCTATTTCAGTAATTTATTTTCAACAAATTCCCGACCCGCCTGTTCAGCTTTCAGAATATCTGCGAGTTTGGGAATATCTTTTATCGGGAGTGTAGACAAAGCTTCTTCAACGAAGCGGGGAATGTCGGTGAATTTTATTTTATGTTCGAGAAATGCATAAACCGCCCATTCGTTGACCACATTGAGAATCGCCGGAGCCGTACCGCCTCTTTTAAGAGCATCATAGGCTAGCTGTATTGAGGGGAATTTTGCAAAATCCGGGGCTTCAAAGGTCAACGTTCCGATGCTCGCGAAATCGGTGTTTTCCCAGCTCACCGGTAGACGATCGGGATAACTCAGGGCATACTGGATGGGCAGCTTCATGTCCGGCAATCCCAGTTGGGCTTTTATGGAACCATCGATAAACTCTACCATAGAATGGATGATGGATTGGGGATGAATCAGTATATCCATCTGCTCCGGCGGCAGGTGAAACAGCCAATAAGCTTCGATAATTTCCAGCCCTTTATTCATAAGTGTAGCGGAATCAATGGTGATTTTTCTACCCATGCTCCAGGTGGGATGTTTCAGGGCTTGAGCCGGTGTGATCTGATCAAATTGTTCCACGGGATACGATCGGAACGGTCCACCCGAACCGGTCAGAATAATGCGACGGATATTTTCCGGTTTTTCACCGGCAATACATTGCCAGACAGCGCTGTGTTCACTGTCAACGGGGTATAATTTCAGGTTTTTTTCTTTAAGCAATCGGTTGATTAATTCTCCTGCCATCACCAGGGATTCTTTATTAGATAGGGCGATATCGTTACCGGCTTGCAGAGCATGATAGCTTGGCTCCAGACCGGCGCTGCCGACAATGGCATTCAGTACAAGGTCAACATCCTGTTTAGCGGCAATTTCATTTATCCCTTGTTTTCCGTCTAACACTTCAATGTGATAGGGCTTGAGGGATTGTTGCACGGCAGCGACCTGTTTTTTATCGGCTATGGCTATGGTTTTTGGCTGGAAATTTAGGGCTTGTTCGATCAACAAGTCGGCATTATGTCCTGCCGTGAGATATTCAACGGAAAATCGATTCGGATTTGCGGCAATGACACGTAATGCATTTTTGCCGATACTGCCGGTTGATCCTAATATTGAGATTCGTTTCATTTTCTTTTCTACAAATTAATAGTCATGATTATTTGGGTTGCCAGCAGATTGGCTGAAAGATACAATTCACCGCCGAGCTGAATGTTATTGCCAAAATATCGAAAAACACCGAATCGTAAAAAGTTATAACCGAGGTTTTTTGTAGTCTTGTAAATTTGAGCCGGATCGGAGTAATCCGCTATATGGATGTCACATT
>DPVY01000036.1:4362-4779 GCA_003527965.1 Fidelibacterota bacterium | reverse complement strand
TTTATGCCAAAGATTTTGGATTTCAGGTGGTTTTTATCCCCGTTCTTTATCTGGTCTATACCGGAACAGCGTCGCTGTCTGCAATTCCATTCGGCAAATTGGCTGATAAGATCGGTCGAAGAGCGGTTATGTTGATCTCTTTCATCCTGTGGGCATCGGTAAGTTTAATCATTATACTCACCCACAATATGATTGCCGTTATACTGATTTTCGTTCTGTTCGGAATGCACAAAGGCGCCATCGAGCCGGTCCAGAAAGCTTTTGTGTCCGAATTAGCGCCGCTGAAATATCGCGCCAGTTGTCTCGGAGCCTATCAAATGGTTATCGGCTTGAGCGCTTTTCCCGCGTCCTTCATCGCCGGACTACTCTGGGATAAAATCAATATGTTCGCGCCTTTTTATCTGAGCATTGGCTTGA
>DPVY01000036.1:995-4029 GCA_003527965.1 Fidelibacterota bacterium | reverse complement strand
TACTGCTGTTATTTACCAAAGAGACCGCAGCTAATAATAAACACTAATTGCCGGTATATGGAGCGGTAGTATGAAGCGACGACACAGTAGTATCGGCAGTTAAGGGGGTGTGATAAAATAACCTTAACATCCGGCAGCTGCCGGATTGTAATTTCATAAATAACACAATGATAATTCACCATGAGTGACAACTTTATTCTATCATACCCCCTAAAGTCACTTTACAACAAAGAAATCCAACGAATCTACAACAGCTGAGCCGAATACACCATATCCATTAGTGATACCTGATATATCATAACCGTCAAACAGATGATGTTTAAAGTTTTTATCCAGAGCCATGATTTTTAACGTATAACACCGGTTCTCCTCAATAAATTCACCAAAGCGAGAAAACTCTTCATACCGAATATATTTTCCGGGTATTACAAATACCGTATCGGTCGAATTAAAAAAGTGTCTATCTCTACTGGTATAAAAAGTGTTTTCATCAAATTGAATCTTTTCAGGAGGAGAAAGTAGGTTTATAATATATCCTTCGGCATTTTCAACGGCGTTCCATCGAATCTCCACATCGGACTTATCCTCAATTGAGTCTCCCTGCTCCGGCGCCAGGATTCTGATCGGATTGGGAACAACTGTTTTCCCTTTTAGTGTTCCGAATTCACTCTCAATTCTTAACTCATATTGCATACCGGGTACAACAATAAGGCGTTGGGTTGAATCGATATATTTTGAATGCCTCAGATCGGCATCATAAAAATAGGTGAATTCGATTTGCTGATCCGCTCCTGATAGCGTCACTCTCGCATCTTTTACAAAAAGCTCTTCACGGCTAACAGGATCAGCGATATTTTCGTAGGTACGGTAGACGAAGATTTCCTGGTGTTTCCATTCGGGATGAAGAATCGCAAAAACGCTGATCTCCGTCTGAAATTTCGGAGCGCTCGGATTATCGCAATTATAAAGACTCAGAATAAAAATAATGAGCAATGCATATTTATATTTCATAGATATCTCCGGCGTTAGAATTCATAAGTAATTTCAATAGATGGAACAGTCGGTAAATTATTAACATCATCCCTTATTGGTTTTTGATAGAGCTCCCATCTGTATTCAACCGGATTTTTCTTATTATAGACATTCAGAACCTGCAGCTTGAGCCACAGACGGGAGTGTTCAAAATACCAGACCTTGGAAACATTCAGATCCAGCCGATGATAGGGCGGAAAGCGCATAGAGTTCTCCTCTCCTCTTAAAAGTCCAAATCCTCCCCTGTATTCATGAGAATAGTCAATAGCCCAGATAATTTCTTCATCATCATCTGTGCCGGCGCCTATAAACTTTCCAATAAGCGGTGTGTAGGGCAGTCCGCTCAGATAGAATCCCCGCAAACCAACCTGCCACCCTGTTTTTGACAGGTATGAGCATTCCAATTTGATATGATGGAGCCGCTCAAATGACGCCGTATAGGAATTTTTCCCTTCCCGAATCCGGGCAAAACCAAGCGAATACACGGCGCTGTAACTTATCCCCTTCTGCATCTGCCGTTCTACATAGATATCCAGACCGGAAGCAAACTGTTTTTGCCGAATCTTTTCATGAGAACGGTATTTACTGATCGCAGGGATATTTTCCATTTGCTTCAAATATCCCTCCAGCCGAAGATTAAAAAGACCTGGCACCAATCCTTTCAATCCGGCCGATAAATAATTGGAACGTAAAGGCTTCTCACCGGCATTGATTGGAAAATATGCCGAAAAAGGCGCAAAATAGTCAGAATCCCGGACCGTCTTAAGAGTATAGAAATATTGCTCATGGCGCGCAAGCGTGACTATCAACTCGGTATTAGGGGAGATATTTTGCGTCAGCTGGAAACGAGGAACAAAGAAATAATGTTTTCCTAATCCGTACCATCCTGTTCTTATTCCTGCATAAATTCGGGTCAATGGATTTATCTCATAGGCATCCTGTAAATAGAATACCATCTGCCATGTAGAATCACAATAACTGTATTTCTCCGGCGCATAGTCAAAGAAGATATATTCCGGCGGTCCTGTAGTATTATTTGCCAGTTCCACGGCATCCTGGAGGCGCCAATCTCCCTGAAAAGTAAGCCGGCTGATTTCAAATCCGGCGCTAATATCATGTTTTCCCGTTTTCCGGTTTAAACTCTCCCGCCAACTGATATTTTCCAGCCTGTTATCGATATCGATATGTAATGTATTAGAATAAGCATCCCCTGAACTGATATAGAAATGTGACAATAATTTCGAACCGGCGCCAAGATTCGATTGCCATTTAAGGCTGACAACCCGGTTTCCCCACGATGGCTGAGTAAGCCCTTTTACTCCTATTTCGTCATGTTCCAGAATATCGGTAAAAAGATCTCTTGAATAAAAACAATGCAGACTGATGTAATTATCTTTATTCAATAGAAGCTTATATCCGCCCTGCATATCATAAAAATAATAGGAACCGATTTCGCCGGAAAATAAAGTTTCTACGAGATCAAAATAACTACGTCGCGCTGTAAAGAAAAATGAACTTCGTCCAATGCTGTTGCCATAAGAAATTTTTGAAGTAAGCAGACCAAATGATAATTTAGCATGGTAACGTTGTGATTCCGTTCCGTCTTTTGGAACTATATTGATCCTTCCTCCCAGATAGCCGCCATTTTCAGCATTGTAAATACCCGGCGAAAATTGCACGGAACGAACACCTTCAGCATTAAATCCGCTGTAAGTGCCTCCTAAATGATAGGGATTCAGGATGGGCGCATCATCGAAAGCAATTTGAGTCTGATCAAAATTGCTCCCGCGTATATACATCAAACCGGAATAATCACTGGTATAGGCAACGCCGGGAAGGTTCTGAACCAGCCGGAAAACATCGACTTCGCCGAGAACCGGACGCGATGAAAGTGTACTAATATCCAGGTTTAGTCCCATCGGAGAGACTGCTGATTCTTTGCGAAATTCCAAAACCGTTACCGGCTCGTATTGATATGGTTTTTTCTGCAAATAGACATATA
>DPVY01000036.1:0-699 GCA_003527965.1 Fidelibacterota bacterium | reverse complement strand
TTTTTCTGCAAATAGACATATATTTTTTCTGTTCTGTCCGGCGAAATATCTATCGCCACCGTATCGGTCTGATAACCGACCATCTGGAATGTCAGGTGATGATGTCCGGTCTTCAAAATCATTTTGAAAAAACCGTTCTTATCCGTAACCGCTCCGAAATCTTTACCAAGCACCATAACCTGGGCTGTCTCGAGCGGTTCGGCTGTTTGAGAGTCGGCGACCCAGCCCCGGATGCCGCCAACCGGCTTCGCAGCCATCAGTAAGGTATGATGTTGAAGAAATAAGAAGAGTACGAGAATAATTTGGGAGAGCATTCTTTTCATTGTCATCGGATCACCTCGGATTTCGCCTTCCTGCCCATCTATAAATGAGCAGAAAGGCGCTTGCTAATAAATACTTTTTAAATCCCATTTGCCTGAAACTTCAGGTCTGCATTACAATGATCTCCATACCACCATTCTTTATATCCGGACGGTAATTTTCCCAGGTTATTATCATCATTCCTACGTAAAAATACATCTATTGAATCAATTACAGCAGAGCCAAAAATACCATATCCGCTATCTAATCCACAGCAATCTATTTTATCAATAATATTATTTTTCACATTTTTATCTACTCCAATGATTTTAATTGTGTATCGAGTTGAATCTCCAACATAGTACAAATGTTCCATCTCTGAATATTCACTTAATGTGG
>DPVY01000113.1 GCA_003527965.1 Fidelibacterota bacterium | reverse complement strand
ACAACAAATAATCATTGATCCTATAATACTCAGTAGCATAAAGACGAGGGAAGAACCACTTGTGTCTCCGCTTCTGCGGAGACACACATATTATTCCCCTTCGTTCTGTAGCTCCCCGCCTGACAGCCTGCCCAACATAACATACTGTCCAGTTTGGTTACGGAGCGCAGCCCCGTATCCAGTGATCTATAAGGGAAAGGTTATTTTCTCAGGAACTCAATATTTCCGCCAACAATTGTTATCATAATACGAGCATCTTTTATAGTCTCGGGTTTGATTTTTGTTAAATCCCGGTCGATCATTACCAGATCGGCGAGTTTTCCGGGTTCGATACTGCCTTTGATATTCTCTTCAAAAGTTGCATAAGCAGGGGAGAGGGTACAGCATTTCAAGGCTTCTTCGACGGAAATCTTCTGCTCCGGTACCCAGCCGTCCGGATTCAGATCATCCAGCGTACGACGGGTGACTGCCGCATAGATTCCCATTATCGGTATGGGGGGCGCGACATACCAATCGCTGCCAAATACCAGCGTAGCGCCGGAATCAAGCAGACTGCGAAAGGCATAAGTCGTTTTAATCCGGTCTCCGATCAAGGGTTCTGCCCAGCGTCCGTCGTCAATACAGTGATAGGGCTGCATACTGGTGATTACTTCAAGTTTTTTGAATTTTTCAATATCTGAATTTTTCAGGTGCTGAGCATGTTCCACCCGAAAGCGACGATCCCGGAGACCGTTTTGACGGGCGATTTCTTCATAAATATCGAGAATGATTGTGTTGGCTTTGTCTCCAATCGCATGTGTAATCAATTGAAGACCGGCTTTATCGGCATCAAGAATCAATTTTTTTAATTCATCACAAGGCGTTACCTGCAAACCGGTATCAGTAGGTTTGTCTGTATAAGGTCCATGAAACAGGGCCGTGTGTGAACCAAGCGAGCCGTCAACAAAAGATTTTAACCCGCCAGGGCGGAGCCAATTGTCGCCGGTGCCATCGGATTTGATTTTTTCTCTTAGTCGTTGCCATGTTGACAAAGGAACCGCTGCCGATATGCGAATACGGAGTTTTTTCATTTTGTTATAATGTTCAAAAATCCGGAGATCATCCCATGAGCCCATGTGGTGAACTGATGTGACGCCGTGGCTTAAAAGATGATCCATCGCAGCATCAAGCGCCCGGAATTTAAGCGAATCACTCCGTTCCGATATGACTGATTCCATTAATTCCATGGCATTATCTTTAAATATACCAGTAAGTATACCATGATTATCTTTGACAATTGTGCCACCCGGTGGCGTAATCGTTAATTCGTCGATATTTGCCAGTTTTAAGGCAAGACTATTAGCCAGAGCCATGTGCCCATCTAAGCGACTGACCCACAGCGGATTAGATAGTGTTACTTCATCTATCCAATGATGGTTCGGCAGTTTGCCGCCCCACAAACTATGATCCCAATCGCCGCCCAGAATCCAGTCGCCCGGTTCACATGTTTTTGCAAATTCAGCAATTCGATTTATGAATTCTGCCGGAGTTTTTGCGTCCCGCAATTGCACAGAAGAGAGGTGAAATCCACCATCTAAAAGATGCAGATGAGAATCGGTAAATCCGGGAGTTACGAACATTCCGTCTGCATCAATTATTTTTGTATTTTTAGACACGATTGATCTTATTTCATCAGTCAATCCTACGCTAAAGATCAGATTGTCTTTTACTGCAATAGCCTCCGCCCAGGGCTGATTGGGATTTGCAGTCCAGACCCTGGCATTAATAATAGCTAAGAACACGTGCTCCTCCGATAAATTCTTTTCACAACCTGTCATAAGAAAAAATAAAAACAAAAATTTAAAAAAGATCTTTAATACCATAGGATTTTTTTCAAATAATTCCGACTGAATTGCTTGAACCATACTTTGTAAATTTAAAACGAATTAACTTAAATAACAGGAAATTGAAAAAATAGGGCGGAATTCTGATTGAAATGCTGAATAAGACCATGACTATTATTCCTTGGATATTCTGATAAAAACCTTTAAAATAGGTCGCTCTTTGGAGAGGTGTCCGAGTGGCTGAAGGAGCACGCTTGGAAAGCGTGTGTATCTTAACCGGTACCCAGGGTTCGAATCCCTGTCTCTCCGCTAATCTTTACGAAAATAATTCTCAGATTTCGCTGCGTCACAAACTCAACATGATGTCCCGGAAGCGATTGAGTCTGAGATCTCAACCGAACCAGACAGACAGTTCAGCGTTTTTCTTGTCTTACTGTGGCGGGAATATTTACTTGCGCCAGTATTTCCTTCTTAAATTGGTGCGATCCTGTATTCAAATATGTGAATTTAAAAATTTTGCATAAGACACATATATTCATTAAAATTAAAACTAGAGAATATAAATAATAATGGAGGAATGCATCATGTCGGACATTATTAAAAAAATCTTCCTGGCTGGTTTGGGCGCTGCTACGCTTACCCGTGAAAAAGCCGAAGATATTATTGAAGAGTTGGTTAAAAAAGGCGAATTGTCGCGTGAGGAAAAGCCCGGTGTTTTGAATGATCTCCTAAAAGAAGCCGACAAACGTAAAGAGGAGGCGCGCAATTTCATCAGTGAGGAGGTTAAAAAAGTTCTGAAAACACTGAATATTGCCACCAAAGAAGATCTTGATTCTCTTGAAAAAAGGTTGAAAAATCATATCAAACAGAAACACGGCGCCGATAAAAAATAGCTTCACTTCTGGTATTCAGCCGGGGGAAACAGATACATTTATTATTCGGTTTGGATATTGTTAAAAACCAATTATGGATGAGTAAATGACATTTAACGCAATCCCGCGCACCTGGCGGCACCTTCGCCGGTATAATCAGGTAATCAGGATTTTGCTGAAATACGGTTTTGATGATGTGGTCGATGCAGCCAGTAAGGACCTGATTCTCCGCTTTGGCGAAAAATTTATTCCTCGTCTTAAATCCGATAAAAAGGCGAGCCAGCCAAGCACGGAGCGCTTACGCAATGCAATTGAGGAACTCGGTCCTACTTTCATTAAAATGGGTCAAATTCTGAGTATGCGACCCGATTTAATCCCGCCTGACATTGCTTATGAATTTCAAAAATTACAGGATGAGGTGACTCCTATTTCATTTGAAGAAATCGAAGAGGTTTTGCGTAATGAACTGAAAAGTGATCCATACAAAATATTTTCTGAAATCAGCAAAGAATCGATAGCCGTAGCCTCAATCGCCCAGGTACATCGCGGAAAACTTAAAGATGGAAAAGATATTGTTCTCAAGATACAACGACCGGGAGTGAGAGCAACTATTGATGTAGATATAGAGATTCTGGGCGATCTGGCGCGAGTCCTGGGCAAATATTTTCAGGACAAAATAACCCAGGACCCGGTTGCAATATTAGATGAATTTGATAAGTCAATTCATCATGAATTGGATTTTATTCAGGAAGGCCGGAATATCGCCCGGTTTAAGCGTAACTTTGACACAGATCCGACAATATTTATACCGCAGTACTATCCTGAATACAGCTCCGCCAACCTGTTGGTTATGGATTATGTCGACGGAATTAAAGCGTCAAATATTGATATGATAGAAAAGGCGGGATTAGACCGGCAGACAATTGCAAAACGCGGTACTCATCTGAGCTTCAGACAGATATTTGAATTTGGTTTTTTTCATGCCGATCCCCATTCCGGGAATATAATGGTACTGCCTGAAAACGTGATTGCCCCTTTGGACTACGGTATGGTTGGGCAAATCGATGAAGTAACTATCGACCACCTGGGTGACCTTATTGTTGGAGCTATACGCAAAGATATAAACAGAATAATCCGAGCGTTTGAACATCTTGGAATCGTTGATTATACGGTTGATATTGACGCTTTTAAAACAGATATTGCCGATATTATCGAGAACTATTATGGTGTTCCTCTAAAAGAACTTGAAATACGCATCTTGATGAATGAATTCTTCAAACTTATTCAGTCTTATCATTTGATGCTTCCGCCGCGCCTTTCTTTGGCTTTAAAAGCCATACTCACGGCTGAGGGTCTGGGAAGACTGCTGTATCCCGAGTTTGATGCAGTCTCGGAACTGCGTCCTTATTTACGTAAAATAATTATGCGGCGTTATGACCCGAAAAGGAAATTTAGAGAAGGCCTGATTCTTATCGATGATCTTGCTCTTTTAGCGGAAGAACTTCCAAAGAAGGCACGCATCATTATTAATAAAGTGGCGAGTGGGAAATTTGCCATACAATTCGAACATAGAAACCTCGAGCGCCTGGTTGACGAGTTAGGTAAATCATCCAACCGTTTATCTGCTGCCATGATAATTTCGGCTCTCATAATCGGCTCTTCATTTATTATCCAGGCATCCATTGCGCCCAAAATATTTGGCTATCCGTTAATTGGAGTTCTAGGCTTCCTTCTTGCCAGTGTTTTCGGACTGAAATTAATCTGGGACATGTTCCGGAATCGCAAATCATAATTCGATCTGATGACCCGATATTATTTCTACCGACTTTTATAAAATGAGTAAAAATTAACGTACCGGAATAGCAAGTCTGAGTCTAAAATTACAGTTCCTTCTTGTTTAAAGATGGTAATTTCGTAACCTGTTGTCTGTGTCCCGTAGTCGGTAACACGACCACAGCATATTATAAGTCGTTATTTTCTGTCAAGGAGCATTTTTTCTCTTTCGGGAATTATTTAGATAAGGAAAAATATCCATATTTATTACACCATTTTTGAACTCAAAGAATTATTGTCTACGGACAACAGACAACGGACCTATCCACTTGATTCAAGAAAGAGACTTTTTTTATAATTCCCACTGAATTTGAGAAGGAACCAAAATTACTCTTTTCTTTAGTCCGATTTTGATAATTGGATTGCACCTTTAACGGAATATACCAGAAAAAGCACGAACATAACGCCGGTGGCGGCAAGTATTAAAATATCATACAGTGTGAATAATATTGACAACATCTCAACTTTGGGTATTCCCGCAAAAAACATGGTAGTATTGAACAATACCAGGATTACGCGGACCTCCGTCGGTCCCATTTTGTAGTAGGATATCCGAAAAACTTCCATCACGTAGGTGCGGATATAGACATGAACCGAAAGAAGTAAATAACCGATAATAGCCAATAATGCGACATCGAAGGTCACATATGGCGATATCCCCAGACCGATTATAATAAAAATCTGCCCGATGGCATCAACCGTATGATCAATATAAAATCCGAATTTCGGTCTCTCAATTTTGCGATACCGGGCCAGGGTTCCGTCCAGACTATCTCCGAACCAGTTTAGAAGAAACCCAAAATTCGCCAACCAGAGAAATCCTGGATAAACATTACTGAGCCAGTATCCGCAAAATATAATAACCGTTGCTATTAATCCGATCCCGGTCAAAATATCAGGCGTTACCCAGCCGGGCATTTTACCAGCAAACCATTGTAAAGCACGTCTCTCAAGATTTCCAAGGAGGCTGTCATTTATTCTGACATGTGATCTGAATATTTTGTCATTTTGGTTCGTCATGATAATAATACTGCGAAATAATTCTTATATTTTATCCAGTGAATATTTCTATTTATTTTGTTATAAAATAGGCGTTTTAATTTATCCTAAGCCACACAATTCTATATCTAATTTTTTGAATGCAATATTCTGTGTTTATTCCCAATCTTTGCAAATTGCGTTAGACAAAAATCCAGCTGTTCGCGGGTGTGAGTTGCCATATAACTGGTGCGCAACAATGAACGTTCAGGCGGTACTGCCGGAGATATCACCGGGTTGGTATAGACGCCGGCATCCAGCAAATCACGCCACACGGAAAAGGTCTTCATTTCTTCGCCAATAATAACCGGGATTACAGGCGTCGAGCTGTTGCCAATATCAAATCCTAACAGACTTAGTTCCTTTTTCATATAATTGGCATTATCCCATAATTGTGCCCGTCGCTCCGGTTCCCGGATGATAATTTCCAGGGCTTTCAAAACAGCGGCGGTATTGGACGGCGGCAGTCCCGCGGTAAAAATAATCGTGCGGGTGTTGTGTTTCAAATAGTCAATTACCGGTTCTTCTCCGGCGATAAAACCGCCGATACCGGCAAGCGATTTACTGAATGTGCCCATAATCATATCGACTTTGTCCGTAAGATTAAAGTGAGCCGCCGTTCCTTCGCCGTTTGGTCCCAGGACACCGAGAGAATGGGCGTCATCTATCATGATCCGTGCACCGTATTTATTGGCAATAGCAACTAATTCCGGAAGCTTTACAATATCTCCTTCCATGCTGAAAATGCCGTCGGATACGATAAGCCGACCGTATTCTTTAGGGGTAGATATTAATTTATCCTCTAATTGACTCATGTTGTTATGCTCGAAAACTTGGATAGACGCTTTGGAAAATTTAGCGCCATCCACAATGGATGCGTGATTCATCTCGTCACTGAATATTACATCTTTTTCATCGGTTATTGTAGAGATGACGCCCAGATTAACGGCAAAGCCCGTGGAAAACACGAGAGCTTTTTCTTTACCGACAAATTTTGCCAGCTTTTCTTCTAATTGTTCATGCAGATAAATATTCCCGTTTAATAGATGGCTGCCCGTCAAGCCGGAGCCGTACTTTTTTAATGCCTGAACACCCGCTTCAATCACCTCCGGGTGATGAGTAAGCCCTAAATAGTTATTTGAACCAAGCATAATAGCTTTTTTACCACCTATCAGAACATCTGTTCCTTCGGTTTCCCGAATGTTGAGATAGTAAGGATAATAGCCGAAGGCTTTCGCCGTTTTAGCGCGTGTAAATTTATAAGCTTTGGCAAACACGTCTTTATATTTATCGGTGAAAAACTTTTTTGTCCAGGTGTATTTTTGTTTTACGACGCCCTTTAATTCTACGAACATAAATAATTACCTTTCGTTAATAATTCAACATTTTTAACCTTATAGATATTTAATTTTTAGACTAATCCAAATGTTTGATATAACATCGTCTTCTCTTATGTTGTCGATGCGTAAAGTGTTTCCATTGTGCCTGTACTTTAAGGTTGGTTTCTAACTCAGGGTTTGTCTCGGCTGTAATTACATTATTTTTGATAAATATTTTGTGAAGTTCATTGAATATAATAGAATTCACACCTTTTCCCTGAAGATCGGGGCGAACTCCAATCAGATACAAATCAATGGCGCGGTTGTTTTTCATGGCTTTCAATAGATGCACGAAGCCGAACGGAAAGAGTCTTCCTTTTGCTTTTTGCAAAGCTTTTGACAGGGAAGGCATAGTAATCCCAAATGCGGCTACTTTGTCATTACTATCGAGTATTATGGAGATATAATCGGGGCGAATAAACCCGAAATACTGTTTAATGTAGAGATCAACCTGTTTTTCCGATAGTGGCACAACCCCATAAAGGTCTTTATATGTTTCGTCTAATACCTTGAACATATCTTTAGCGTAGGGCAACAGCTCTTTTGATTTTTTTACTTTTAATACTCTGAGATTATTTTTTTTCAGAGAAATAGCGGCAATTCGGTCTATTTTTTCATGGATTTCTGGCGGCGCCTTTACTTCAAACTCAACCCAATCAATATCTTTTGTGTAACCATATTTTTCAAGGTGTTTAGGATAATAGGAATAATTGTATATTGTCGCCATTGTACCGAGTTCTTCAAAGCCCTCAATCAACATTCCTTCATAATCAAGGTCTGTGAAACCTAAAGGCCCATGAACGGCTTCCATATCTTTTTCTTTAGCCCATTTCTCAACAGTTTCAATTAATGCTTTTGACACATCCTCATCATCAATAAAATCTATCCATCCGAAACGAGCGTATCTGTTTTGCCATTTTTCAATGTATCGCCAATTAATAATTCCGGCAATCCTGCCGGCGATTTTTCCGTCTTTGTACGCAAGCCAATATTTCACTTCACAAAATTCGAAGGCGGGATTTTTATCTCTACGTAAAGTATTCATTTCGTCAAAACGCAAGGGAGGTACCCAGTATTTATTCCCGGCATAAAGTTTATATGGAAATGATATAAACTTTTTAAGATCACGCCTGTTTTCGACTTTTTTGATTGCGATGTCCATCTTACTCATTGTCATTTCCTTTATTACAGATATTACATTTTTTGAAAATATGTTTCTCAACTGCAAAAAAATTAACAAAACCCGACACTGATAGCGCTAATAGATTACAGATAACCACATCAAAGTGGAAAATTCGTTCTATCGTAATCAGCAAAGCCATCTTGACGGCAAAAGAAATCAAAGCCGCCGCGTTATACCCCGGGATACGGCGAAAAAAATCACTTTTACTGTTGTTTACTCTATGGTTCCATATCCAAAAATAACATATAGTATATGTAAAAAAAATCGAAACTTCGAAGGATATCGACGGCGCTAAAATATATTTTGCAAAATATGAGTTAAAGAGATAAGTGGAAAGCAGCCATAAAATAAGTGTGTCGACAATGCCGCCAGCGATTCCCCTTATTGTGAATTTGGTGAATTTTAGTATCATAACATTATCTTAGACATTTAATAAAATCTTTTTCCCATACAGGATCTAACAGCTTCGCAAGCTCTTCATCGTACTCAATCATTTGCTTATGATACCTTTCACTATGCAGAGCCTCTTCCGCCGGTTTATCTATTGGTTTGACAGAATATTTCCTGGTAATTTCGCAAAATTCTTTGTGGTGATCCCTGATAAAGCACGGAGTTATTCTGTTCTTAATCTCTTTCCTGTCCTGCAGATACCCATAGCTCTTTTGCCAATCTTTAATATCCTGAAAATATTGGGATTCTAAAACTTTATCCAGATTACCACCGTTTTTATAAACATCACAGATATTGACGGGCGAGTAGGGGATAAATACACAGGGCGTTACATTCCCGTTCCACTCGATGTAGAGATAACCGCCTTTTCTTCCTCCCGCTATGCAGCCATAACTCATATATCCATTGTTCCAGAAGTCAACATAATCATAACCAAGCTCTTCATTAATTACTTTGCCTCGTTGATACATATAGAACCGTTGTTCAGGAGTAACGAGATATTCCAGGTCAATTCCCCTGCCAATCGGCATATACTGAAATAGCCAGCCGTACACGGCTTTCTGTTTTTCAAAATAAAAATCGATGAATTCATCTGATACGACTAATTCTGCATTTTTTTGAGTTGCGGTTACAGAGATACCGAACGGTACTCCATAATCGCGTAGATTGGCCATGGATTCGAGAATCTTATCAAATACTCCCTTGCCCCTCCTTTCGTCAGTCTCTTTTTGGAAACCTTCTAAAGATATAGCTGGTGTGGCGTTGCCTAATTCCGCTAATCTTTTGGCATTCTGTTTGGTGATTGTGGTTCCATTGGTATAGATCAGAAAGAACTGTTCACTGTGTTTTTTCAGAATATCGAATAAATTCTTTTCACCATCATTCCACAGAAAGGGTTCGCCGCCCGAAATAACAGTAAAATAACTGTTCCACAGCTCAACCTGTTCTGTTAGGATTCTATCAAATGTTTCCCAATCTAACCTGGCAAATGATCCTTTATGACTGGCAGCGTAGCAACCTTTACATTTTAGATTACACTTTTGAGTTGGGCTGATTGTAATAAAGGCGGGGATTTCCCGACCTTCTTTTTCAAAAACCTGATCTCTTGTATCTTCGCCATTTAGCAGGATATTTCCAACTAAATTCTTGACAATTTTTTCCCGGTAACTTTTGGCAAGCAACTTTTCGTCCATTCGTTTTCCAAAGGTTGTCAAAAGATTGTGTACAAAGCAGTACCGGGCATATTTCTCTGCGGGCAACGTCATTCCATCATCGTTGGCGCCTAACTTCCGGATTTTGTTGTCGATGACAGGAATAGCCAACTTCCTTATCGATCTACTATTAATCATCATTAAAGATAACTCGGTTATTCCTAATTTTGATAGTTCTTTGGGGCTTTTCATTTTGACCTCCTATGAATACTTTTTATTTTGTCAATAGTTTGTTTTCATAAAAAGCTTTTTGAGCGGCTTTATATCCGATATCGGTAATTTCCTTTGCTTTGTAGAAGTCAAAAAAACCTGCAAAAGGGATGTCCGGTTCGATTAAAATATCCGGTTTGTATAATTCTATGCTAAGTCGCGCTAATTTCCTTTGGGTAATGTAAACAGATTGGTTCAAGACCTTTTTTAAGCCGGGAATATTATATTTGCCCTTATTTGCTAACAGCTTCTTTATCCATTTATAATCGATGTTGAGCCACTCCAGCTTTTCTCGCATAGCAGCTTTCATTTCAGAAGCAAGAGCCAATACCTGCCGATTATTATTTTCTTTTCTTATACCTGTATTTGTCTTGTCCAACGACGGCATGACGTTTACGGCTATTATAAAATCAGCGCCCATTTCGCATGCAACATTAATTGGCAGGGGATTTGCCAGCCCGCCATCAACCAGTATTTGATCATTGTGAATTACAGGCTGAAAAATGATCGGTACAGAAATACTGGCTCGTATTGCTTCAACCAGATTTCCATTTTTAAAATCGATTTCCTGTCCGGTGAGAATATCAGTCGCCGTCGCCGCAAAAGGAATTTTCAAATCTTCGATATTTATATCTCCGACAACATCTTTCAAGAATTCCTTTACTTTTAACCCGCTTATCAGACCGGACTTTGAAATAGTCGGAAGGAAGTATTTTACCGATGATGCCAAATCGGTTTTGAGCGCAATATCTTCAATTTCATTAATGCTTACTCCGGCGGCATAAGCTCCGCCAATCATGGCTCCGATACTACTTCCGGCAATATAGTCGATTTTTATATCCATTTCTTCTAAAAGTTTTATAACTCCTATATGAGAAAGACCTTTTGCAGAGCCGCTGCCGAGAACTAAACCTACTTTTTTATTGCCGATCTGTTTTTTCATACTCTTTATTTGTTTCATTTTTAGTAACTATTTAGGTACTGCCACAAAGACTCAAAGACACTAAGATTATAAAATAATTCTTTTAATACCATCTTTAATAAGTGATACATTAAAGTTTATTAAAAATCCAAGACGTTTATTGGTTAATTTCAAATGACTTAGGATTTGAGCCTCCCAAATAGGATTCATTTTGTCAACAGCTTTAATTTCACAAATAATAATCTCTTCTACCAAAACATCTAACCGTAATCCTTCATCAAAAACGATTCCATCATATACTATCGGAATTTCAATCTGTCTTTGATATTTTAGCCCTCTTTTAGAAAGTTCATGACAGAAACATATTTCATATACTTTTTCAAGTAAGCCAGGGCCTAAATTTTTATGTACAGAAAAAGCAGAATAAACAATTTCTTTTGCAACAGATTCTTCTTTTTCTGATAAAGGTTTAAATTTCATAATTTACTTTTGTGTCTTTGTGCCTTAGTGGCTGAATAGTTACCATTTTTATTTAATCATATTCTCTTTTTTAATTGTTTCTTGATTTCAGATTTAATTCCACTGACATTTCTTAACGCCTTATTTTCTAAGTCGCCAAGGAAAGAAGCATGTGTAATCAGGAGTAATGACGGTAAAAATGTTATTGATGCCAGAGCGCTTATTATCATCGTGAGGGCAATTAACCAGCCAAACCTTTGCATCGGAACTATGCTGCCCAATAGAAGGGTCAGAAATCCGAACATCACGGAAAAAGCATTTATTATAATGCCCTTGCCTGTCGTTTGCAGCGTTGTTATAAGAGCGCTCTCCACGCTGTTCTTCTTAGCAATCTCAAAATGGAAACGGTTATTAAAATGAATAGTGTAATCAATGCCGATTCCTACTGCCACACTACCGATCATTACCGTTGCGGCATCGAGTGGAATTTTGAAAATCCACATTATAGAAAAATTGAAAAGAACAGTAAGAATTATAGGCAAGATGGAAATAAAACCACCTACAAATGATCTAAATTGAATAGTCAATAAAATCAGCACTAATCCAATTGCGAAGATGAGACTATAGGTCTGGCTGGAAACAATGTTATTATCAATATCTTTATAGATTATAGGAAGACCCGTCTGTTGGAAATTCATAATAATCGGTGTATCCGGT
>DPVY01000292.1:451-6471 GCA_003527965.1 Fidelibacterota bacterium | reverse complement strand
AAAACCATTTTGTAGACAAGATCGATGGAGTGAAAAGCAATAAAAGTCTTTATTCAATCCGCTTCCCATAATCAAGCTTATAATCTGTAGTTACTAAAGGAAAAGCTGGCACCATGACAGGGAATGGCACATTTTGTTGCGTGACAAACATATCGATACGCGTTAGATGGATATCGTTGAACTGTTGCACATTCACTTCGACACGATCACTGTATTTTTCCTGCAGTTCATCAATGTATGGATTTAGATATTCTTCAATCACGGCAACCGAATTCAGACTATCCGACAGGTTGGGTATTCTTTCTTCCAAATACTGATATTTCTGATGAAGAGCGAGGAGAGCATCGTGCCACATTTGGGTATATCTTTTCACGACGTTCACATGCTGATAGCCGCGTTTGTATGCCTCCTGTGTCATATATCTGTCCCGGACCATGTCCACGATGGCCAGTTTGAATTGTTCGGCAAAATCGCTTTTCTTCTGTATCTTTTTTCGAAACACTAGGGGATGCCTCTGTAACTCTTCCTTAAAATCTCTCACGGACCATACCCGATCCTCAACACGGAAGAAAGAATTATCGAGGAGTTCCCCGATTCCTACTCCCAAATCATGTAATTCAGGATTCTCTTTGTCTCGATTGAAAGCATTTTTCAAGAAGAGATCTCTCTTTTCTTCTGGGGAACGCATATACAGCGGACTGATAAGCTTCACCATTTTATAGAAAGTGTTCTGGTCAAATTCCAGTTTTTTACCCACCATAATTTCGCCAACATATTTATTGTAATTTTCCATAGCCCTCTTTTCTGTTAATTTCTCCTTAACATCATTCCATCTTTGTTGCTGATCACTTTCCGTAACAGCAAGCTTATCGGTCCAACCCAAGATTTTCATCACAATATGAAAGTCTTCATCTATCCTCAAAGGTCCGACAATTTGACCTTTAGTCAGACTATTGGAAAAGAGTGCTTCATGGATCATCAGATGTTCTTTAGACTTCCATGATACCTCTCTCTCCGGAATATCATCCTCTCCCAAAAGCTGTTGATGGATTGCTTCAAACAATCTCTCATTGTTATGGAGTTCCTTTTTAACGATTCCTGCTATACTATCATCGGGTATTTGAATGTATTGAACATTGTATGTCCGTCCGGCGACATCATACACTTTCCGAATCTCGGATTCTTCTAATCGAACCTTCTGAAAACCCTCTTCGTGTAAGAGCCACTCTCTCATGGCTTGTTCCTGGCGCCCCTTGATGTAATTTTGAAAAGCTTTATTTTGGACCAATTCATTGGTTTCACCGGCCTCCAAAGCTAACATCTTTTCGGCGATCAATGAATTTAGGATGATTTTTTTATGAATATTGTTATCGCCATTGCAATATTGCGGTCGCACAGTGTATTCTGCACGGCGGATAAATTCATTCAAAGAAACCGTTTTGTCCCCTACTCTGGCAAGAATAATTTCTTCCTGTTCTTCCTTCTTCATTATTCCACAAGAAGAAATAATCAGTGTTAAAATTATTAAAATATATTTAAAGGAATTTTCCTTTCCTCTAAGTTGGTAAAATCTCATCCGTTCTCTCCTAAATCATCGTCTTCAAAAAATACATTGCGTACATAAGCTTTAAAAATTTACTATATATCTTCAATTTTCACAATTAATAATCAATCATTTATAGCTTGTTCAGCGAGCAAACGAAACATCCAGCCAGTATCGTCAAATACTGAGCCTTGTGCCTGTTTCATAATGACACCTATGACTCGTTCTTTAGGATCCGCAAAGTATTCAGTATTAAAGTAGCCACCCCAATCAAAAGTACCCACGCTGCCCTGACCTCCAAGATCCTGCCCTTTTTCATTAACTACACCAAATGCTAATCCAAAATACTTACCGGATTCTTCTCCCCAAAGGTCGCCGGTTTGATTCCCCATCATAGACTCTATTGTGGTACGACTGAGAAAGCGAATGCCATTTAACTCACCACCATTGATATACATTTGAAGAAATGTAGCATAGTCTTTTGCTGTACTGGAAAGACCAGCACCACCAGAGAAAAAACGCTTTGCCCCTTTTATCGGGTAATAAGGATTATAAAACGTAACTGGATAGCGAACCCATTCTCCATTGTCCGACTTCATTTGTACCGGAACTAAACGTTCACTTTTCACTTCAGGTAAATAAAACCAGGTATCATTCATACCAAGAGGATCAAAAAGTCGTTTTTTCAAAAAGACATCAAATGGAATTCCAGATACTACTTCTATAAAATAACCCAGCACATCAAGTCCCTCGCTATAAGTAAATTTTTCACCTGGATTATGATGCAGCGGTAATTTTGCCAGATTTATAATATTTTCTTCAATACTGATGTTTTTAGTAGTAAATAAATCTGTTATTCCGGCTTTTTGATAAATCATTCTAAACCGTTCATCTCCATCAATAACACCATAGCTTATTCCCGATGTGTGGGTAAGTAGATGGTCTGATGGTTATTTCTTTATTAGCAGCGATCGTTGTGTAACTTGTATCACTGTATTGAAATCTTTCCAGAACTTGTGGGTTTTTAAAAACAGGAATATATTTTGAAATGGGATCATCCAATTTGAATATTCCCTCTTCCAAGAGCATTATCACTGCCGTTGAGATTATCGCTTTGCTTTGTGAAGCAATCCGGAAAATATCGTCCCTCTTTAAGGATCGGTCACGTTGGTTGTCTGCCATTCCGAATGCTTTCCAATACACAATTTTACTATTTCGTGCAACCAGA
The DNA here is from genome assembly GCA_003527965.1 of Fidelibacterota bacterium. Lineage (GTDB taxonomy): Bacteria > Fidelibacterota > UBA2242 > UBA2242 > UBA2242 > DPVY01. The sequence continues at coordinate 3,700 of DPVY01000292.1, read as the reverse complement.
CATACAACACCCGGGATATCGCCTTCTTGAATCGCCTTTTCACACATATCGTCTATTCTTGACAAACGTTCCGCTGACATGCCTACACTCGTTGGAAAAGCCTCCTTTAGCGCTGGCGACTTTTTGATTGATGTTGTTTGAGCTGTTGCTGTTAGGCTGAAAGCAAACATCAAAATAAGAAAAAAAAGTTTCATTCTTCTTGATTCAATCATTGTTATTCTCATCTGATGTGTTATACGGCTGTTCCTGCCATCTCTTATCCGTTTCCTCCAGATTGAAGCGGGTAGCGGGAGCGGCCAGCGACTGGCTCTCGACTTGATCGACATACCCCACATAAATGATCACGCGTAATCCTTGCGGGGCCGAATCCACCCATTTTTTAGTCATGTCGCTCCTCGAAAGTGATGGACTGCCCCTTACCGGTCGTCCCATTGACAAAGACACCGATATACCCATTGGAATGCAGCATAGCTTGGAATAATTTCAAGGTTTACGGAACCATCCCGATAAAAACCGGTCAGAGCTGCCGTAATAAAACATTCAACGCTCATTTTCATCTTAGGATACCTGGATTAATTTGCAAATCAGAATGATACAGTTTTAAATTATTGTTTCTCGAACTCATAGAATTAAACCAAGTTTCAAGTATTAATTTTGGATATTTTGTAATCCAGAAACCCGATGACATTATATTTACTCATATGTTGTAAACTCTTTCAATAGTATCTCCGTTGTCCATTTGGCCGCCCTTGCAACTACCTCAGGACATTTTGTATCTGTGCTTTCCCGTATATTTTTACAAATAACGCTGTCATATTCCGCTGCAAAATGCTTGTGAACTTTATGCATTAATTCATGTGATAAGGAATTATCGCCGAAGCGCCCTGTTCCGCAGACCCATCCGATTATCATACCGGAACCGGTAAATGCTCCGCAACTGGCAGAGAAGTCAGGAGTCGCGCCCCCATCAAGGCAACTTGCAGATCGGAAAAGATCCTCATTTGCCGGGATAAAATCGATTGCATCCTGTAGGGCTGCCACAATGCAACGAGCACAGCCGTGATGCTTTTTCTCATAATGAAAACCGAGATCATACGCTTTTTGAATAATGGTATTCCCTCTATCACCAATATTTATACGACTGTCTTTATCCAGAACAATAAATCCGGTTTTATTTTTCGTGGCTGCCAGCAGATTCCTTCCATTCAACCCGCAAACAACCACACCTATAGTGGCCGATTTCAGGAATTGGCGCCGGGTACTGATATATTTTTCTGCTTTTTTCATGCTTTACCTCCGTTATAATTAACCGGATCGATTAGTCCTTCCTTTCGTAGGCGCCCATATCAGGGCATCCATTTTTCTCCAATGGCACACGATTCAAATCCATCTGGTAGCCCATACTCATTCCTCTGTCAATGGCCGGGCTCCCATAATCTAACTGATAATCACCTTCATCGATATTGATAAAGCGTGGATCTGCAATTATCTCGCCAGTTCCCAGCGGTATACCACAAGGGTCATCCGTGCTGCCGTCGCTGCAACTATACAGATTGTATTCATGGAGAACGCTATCATAATTCCCGTCATCGTAGGGCTCAGTCACGAAAACCTGGATTCCGTTGGCAACCACAAAGATATTGTTTCTTACAATAAAACTTACATTTCTCATAGTAAACACTGTATTAACCGCCCCGTTGAGCGGTGGTTTCGTGCGGATCACAGTATTGTTCTCTATTCTTGAATTGTTTCCGCCCCAAAAGAAAATAAATTGCTGGTAGTCGTCGCTCAGATTATAGTAGACGTCAATATTGTCTCCCTTCACCTGGGTTTCAATTTCCAAAAAACCCATATTATCAAAGGATGTATTGTGATGGATCTTAATGTCATGAACCTGAGTTCCAAAGTAGCGGTCATCCAGTTCAATAAAGCCGCCATCTGCTCCAAATGTTCCCCCGATATTCACATAATTTGAACAACTATTAAATGAAATTTCATTATAAGCATTCGTTATGACGATTCCCAAAGGACCCCAGTTGGGCGCGTTAAGAAAGCGATTACAGTCCTTGAAGGTGTTGCCAGTGATGAGACTGTGTTGTCCGGTGATATTTATCCCTATCGGACAATCGATAAACACACAATTCTTAACGGTAATATAGTTTGCTCCGGTTTTTGTAAATATGGCCCCGGCTTCCAAAACAGATTTTCCATGCTTCGAATTGGCATCCGCACATTTGACAAATGATAAACCATCAATGACAATATGGCTACCGCTGATCTGAAAAACATTTCCGTTCAATTCTTCCTGATCCGGATTGCTAAATGACGGTGCTGCTCCCTCGCCATAGCTGCTGACGACAATCGGTTTTTCCAAGCTTCCTGAAGATTCAAAGAATATTCCTCCCTGAAAGGCAGAATTCTTCGCAAATAAAATTTGATCACCCGGTTGAAAAGAAATCTCTTGCAGTTTTTGGAGACTCTTCCAGGGGGAACGGATCGACAGCCCGGTGTTGGCATCATTGCCGGTTTTACCGTCTATGTAATAGTGGTTTGTTTTGCTGTCACAGCCGGCCCCAATAGATATCAAGAATAAAAGATGAATGATCATCGGATAAGAGATTAGTTTTTTCATAGTTAGCTTTTGGGAAAATGATAACATTTGCAACGCCATACTCTTATGCAGTGAATTTTGTTTTATACCATTCTTTTCAATGCGAACGCATAAATCCCGGGGATTTGAAGAATAAATCTTATCTAACCTTTCAGACATGTCCATTTACCAGCCTTCCTTCATATCGCGCCGAGCTGCCTTTCGCTCCACATAACCGTAAATCGCCGACCTGATTCATAGTCTCCGCCTCCATTGGTCGAATTGCAAAGAACATTTTCATATTACATCTCCCGATAAATATTCAATAAAGATCATTATTGTATTACCACACAGTCATGGTGTCAGGGTCATCAATCGTTCTATTTTCGATTCTAGATATCTGTTGTCAATGGGTTCTGCGTATCCTCTGTAACCTTCAACAAAGTTCCAGCTATAGCCATTGGACAGACTGCCACTCCCGTCCCAGTCTTCTTCAAAATACTGGGTACCAAAGATAGCGTACATTGTGGTTACCTGATCCCAGCTGGATCTACCTCTGTTAGGACCAACGCCCCATTCCAATTCATAGGCTTTCCGTACCGGATTATCAGCTGGTGTCGCATTTGTAAGGGTCTCACCGGTGATCATATCGCCCCCCA
>DPVY01000292.1:0-156 GCA_003527965.1 Fidelibacterota bacterium | reverse complement strand
TGATCATATCGCCCCCCACATGGGTCGTTACCAGCATACCTGGCCAGTTTTCGATCACGTACTGGGTTTGATTGACAAGATTATGGCGCACAAAGTTAAATCCGTCACCGTGAAGCCCTCCCATAACAGCCAGTAGTTTTACTTTCTTTTCCACCA
>DPVY01000276.1:3680-12685 GCA_003527965.1 Fidelibacterota bacterium | reverse complement strand
GGTAGCGCAACAGTGTTTATAATTTTGACGATATTTACGACCGGCCAATTTGCCAGATTATAGGCAAAAGTGTAATAGCCAAGTTTTGCTGTAGTTAAAATCTTCCCGATAAGGAAATAGTCTGTATTTTGATTAACGTATCTTGTTAATTCGCTTGCAAGTATATTTTTCCCAAAAGACATCAGGTCTTTAATATCTCGTCGTTCTATATAAAAGGTTGGATGCCACTTGGTCTTAATCCAGAAGGGGATGGCTCTTAACGGACTGGCGATAATTTGGGGAATAACCAGACTCCAAACACCGAATCCGAGGAATGCCAATAAAATAACTAATGAATTAATTATAAATTCTACAGATACATTAATTTTAGTTAAATATTTGTAATTCAATTCCTTGTTTAATAATGTTCGGGGGACTAATTCAAAAGACTGGAATATTAATCCGATTCCCATCCAGATAAGGATTGGCTGGAGTATAGGCGTGTCGTAGAATTTTTTCACAAATGGCGATGAAATTAGTATAATTATTGCCAGTAAAAGCATTATGAAAAAATTTATCCAGAAAGCGGTATTGGCTATTTGCTTTGAACGTTTTTCCTCAACAATTATAGCAGCATCAATTCCCCACGAACTGAAAAGGAGAATAAAGCCCATTACCAGTCTGGCGAGTGCAATTGTACCGAAATCTTCAGGCATTAATAATCGGGCAAGAACGATTGTGGAAGCCATCGATATTATGCGGATTCCTATCTGTCCGATACCAATCCAGCGGATTCCGATTTTAGCCTTATTTACTACGTTATCAGTCATTGGTAGTTAATATTTTATACTTCTCTGATAAAACGTTTACTGAATATGCGAGGGCAAAATACGAAATTGGAACCAATGGCAAAAAATATCTTTGTATAGAGTGAACCGCTGAATGCAGCAGAGTAAGATAAACGACCAAAAGAATTATCGGGCAAAACTGTTCGAAATTATGTTTTGACAGTTGCCGGAGCCCGGTAATTGCAAGAATTGTAATCGAATATTTAAAGATTAATATAATCCAGAAAAGAATTGGCGAGATTGATTTTAGTGTAGTGGCGCCTATTGGCGGTGAAAACCAGAATATCAAGAAGCGATTAAGGCATAGTACGGCGTAACGGAACGGGTGACTGAAAATTATTTCTTTAGTTCTTTGTTTTAAGTAATTATTCAACTCGATTGAAGAAGAGAGATTGAATTGCTCAATATATTCCGAGCGGAGCCGGGATTGCAACTGTGCAGATTGAGCGCGTTGATCCTTGTATTTACCGATATCGGTCACTGAATACCATACAGCCCGGTCTTCTATTTCCAAATTAGCCTGCCATAATTCAGAGCCGCCGGCGCTTACCAGTGGAATCCATTGATGGAATACAAGCCGGTTTCTGATCGACCAGGGTAGCAGCATACACAATGCTAGAATTGAAGCAATAATATATTCTTTACAATGTAAGTTGTGAAAACAGATCCGATAAAAAATGACTGCCATGATGATAAAAATCGGTAAATACAAAAATGTCGGTCGAAGCAGGATTAGTATCCCAATTATGATTCCCTGAAGAACTGCCCGGAGTGTATTTTTATTATTTAACTTTTGAATTACAGAAATATAAAATAATAGTGCTACGAAAAACATTGTGGCAATTTCAGCATAGAATACATTCACATATATAAACGAAGTACTAAATATAAACAAAAATAAGATTAGTAATCTAATTTGTGGTTTTATAGCAAATCTTCTCATTGCTAAATAACCAAATAAGATTGTCAGAATATTAAACAACGCCTGGATAAAATATAAATAATTTGGATTATTACCGACAATTGCCATACAAAAAGCCAGGAAGAAAGGGTATCCGGGTGAACGCCGTGCGGTGGGTTCTACACCATCGATTGAAAAGGAGTGATTTCCAAGAATATTTTCTGCAATAGAATAATATTCCAGGGCATCACGGTCGATGGGTTCATCGGCTAACACAATTAGACCAATGCGGATAGTCAATCCCAACAAAAAAAGTATGCCCACAATTAGCAGCTCTCTCCTAATCGTTAATTTGCTTAACATTTTTAGAAAATTACGCATTGGATGTTTTAGGTTTTAAGATTAAAAACATGATAAAGCCAATTACCATAATCCCAAAATTATTCAGTAGAAAAAAGGACAGAGATAGAGATATTGCCTGTGTCGCGGACAATCCCGCTTTAGATAACAATGTAACAAATACTGCTTCTCTTGTGCCCAGCCCGGAAATTGAAACTGGTATCAGACTGATGACATTTCCAATCGCAAGGGTTCCGATCAATAGAAATGGATTGATTACAAATCCTGTGATTTTGGATATATAGATCATTTGATAATAAATAAGAGCATAAGGAATAATGGTAATTAATAAGGGAACAACTAATTTTATATTGAGAAATTTATAAATTTCGATTTCATTTGTGGAGATATTGAAACGATTTTTAAAAACATTCAATATTTTTGTCAGGATTATCTTCACTGTCTGTTTTCCGAAAAGAATGATAAAAATTATAAGTACAATTAATATTGTCAATGGGATTAAAAGTTTTTGCGGACTTGTTAGCCAGAACAGACCAATCAGAGAAGTCAGAAACAGAATTGTCAAATCAAATAAACGGTCCAGAATATTGATATATAGACCTTTTTTATAATCACATCCAGTGTAGTGTTTCAGATAGAATATTTTTGAAAAATCACCAAGCCTGCCGGGCGTTATTGTACTAAGATACATTCCAGATCCATAAATCAGAATATTCTGACAAAGGTTGATAGGAATATTGTAAAGCGAAAGTATATTTTTAAACCGTATTGATTTTGACAGAATAATCAATAATGAAAGAATTTCTATCCATAATATTTGAAAAGCATTAAACTGTTTAACCGTATTGAAAATTTCACCCGTATTTGTCTTGGCAAGAATCAGTATCAGAAGCCCTACGCCGAAGAATTTCAGCCCCCAGTTTTTTAAAATATTTTTGTAATTCATTTATTAGATTGTTGCAGTGAATTCTTTTTAATACGATAAAGAGTGTCTTCCAGAATTTTTCGATTTGCCGCTACTACATCCGCCAATAATCCAAACATAAAGAGCACACAAGATAATAAGAACAGTATTCCAGCAAGAATTACCGATTGGATATGTCCTTTGCCTTCACCCAAAACCATGAAATAGAAATATCGCCCTGATAAAAGCAGGCTGATAAGAAATGCCATTAATCCTGAGTATAAAAATACCCTTAACGGTTGATACATTGTATAAATTCTAATAATAGTGGCGATTGAGCGCTTGACATAATACCAGTTACTCTTAAACAGGCGTGAAGGACGTTCCGTTTTGTTTATTTCAATAGGAATGCTGACAATAGCAATATCCTTTTGTCCGGCTTCAATGATGGTTTCCAATGTATATGAAAAGGTGGAGATAATATTCATATGCAGCGCCGCATGCCGGCTGTAGGCGCGGAAACCACTCGTTGTATCTGGAACTTTAGTCCGGGAGACTTTTCGTACGATGTAACTTCCAAATTTCTGCATTCTCTTCTTTAACCAGGAGAATTCGTGAATTTTGTCAACTCGCCGATCGCCTATCACTATTTCGGCTTTTTTTTCTAAAATAGGCTGAATTAATCTGGTGATATCTGATCCTTTATACTGGTTGTCGGCATCCGTGTTCACAATAATGTCGGCGCCCAATTCCAGGCTTTTTTCCAAACCTGCCGCAAACGCGCGGGCGAGCCCCATATTTCGATTGAAAATCACAAAATGCCGGATCCCATGTTCACGGGCTATCTCAACCGTCCGATCGGTGGAGCCATCACTGATTATTAATATTTCAATCGTGTCAACGCCAGCGATTTTTGTTGGCAGGTCCGCCAATGTTTTGGCAAGGGTTTGCTCCTCATTAAAACAGGGTATTTGGATAACTAACTTCATTGTATTTATCCTTCATTTTACAGATTTTTTAAATGGTGTTTACACGGCTCCGCCGTCCTCAGTCACATAAAAAAATGGTTGTGCATCTGAGATATGGCGAATATAAATAGAATATCCATATCTTTTATCAGAAAAACAGCAAAAAAATTAAATATACCCTTTGAGTATGCCGGTAATCTTTGCTATGCATTTATCCCGGTTAGGAAACCGTTTTGGGAATTGATTTTGTAAAATATCGGCGGTATCACTGATAGATGTCTTGCCGTCGAGCCGGTTAAAAATTATCTTAGCAATTTTACCGTCATCATTCAGAGCCGGCTTATAATCGGGATTTTGATGATCGATCATTTCCTTACTGTAGAATCTGCCGGCAAAGGTGTTGTATTCTTGTGTATTTCCTTTATGGCGAATTTGCCAAAGATAGTCGATCTCGCCGGAAATCTTTGATCTGTAGCTGGAAAATTTCACTTTAACCGAATCTTTTGGCGCTACTTTGACCGGGTTCCGAATAGGAAAATACATCTGTCCCCACGTATTCACCGGTTCCAGTGGTGAATTTGAAAAGTATTGATCGGGCGTGAACCAGCAATCCCACCAGCCGATAATACCGTGGAGAGTTCCCGGTTTTGTAATTTGAATGTCGTCTGAAAATTTAAATGTGATATCGTTGGATTGCATCATATCGATTTCCGACAGAATTATTTCCTTTGATAAGAGCTTAATTCCCGGTTTTATGGCATAATGCGCCCGGTTGAACACTAATTCAGTCGTGTACTCCCAGTTTACATCATATACTTGATCATTTTCTTTTTGCCAAATATGCAAGCCGTTATAGAAATCTTCATACTCAACCAGAGCGAATTTTAGGATAAATGTATTTGGAATAAATTTACCGGAGGGTTTTAAAAACCGCTGACGGGCGTCGATGATTGTGTCGTATAGCCCCCGATATGCTAACATTGGAGTGTAATCTTCCATAATCAGATAATCAACCTTTTCGGGCAATTTAACTTTTTGGGAATGATTGTGATAAAAAGTGATCTTGTCGTAAAAATTGTTCTGTCTGGCAATTTCTGTTCCGATATAAAAGATATCACCCATCTCAATGGCGTGAATTGATTTTGCGTTCTTCATTGCCGCAAAAAAAGAATAAGTTCCCAGAGCGAATCCGATTTCGGCAACAGTGGTGCGTTCGTCAACAACCTTGAAAATCGCCTTTTTGAAGGCTTGAATTCTAATCTCATCCGCTAAAAGTTCTCTGAAATGAGTTAACATTTTCTTTATCCTGATATAAGTTGTTTTGAAAGGCTTTCTTTTTGAGAGGTTTCCAAAGTAAACGGGTTATGGAGCAGTAGCTGAAAGAACGATATGTTATTGAGTAGATTAAGCAGATGATCGAGCGAATTCCTTTTGAACAGTTGTGGATTATAGAGTTGTTTTAGAAGATTGGCAAAAGCCGCGGTTTGACCGAGAGGAGTAATACAATAGGTCGATGATTCCGAATATTTAAGAAAATATACATTCTTAAGTTTTACCGGATGATTTTCAACTTTGCCAAAAACAGAGAGGGGGATGTAGGCGATCGGTATTTTTTGAGCGCCGGTATTATAGGCGACGTTGACAAACCGGCTTTTAAAATCTTTATCAACCGGGTGATGCGGCTTTATAATGAAATTTCGGGGGAATGGATACAGTTTCAAAGAACCGGGATTTAGAATTCCGAATTCGTCAGACAGCAGTTTCCAGCCCAGTTTCATTAAAACCATGCTTATACTCGTTTTTCCCGAGCCGGAATCACCGATGAAAAGATAACCATTATTATTATACGACAGACCGGCGGCGTGAAATTTATAATCCTTTTTGTAATTGTTCAGAGCATCTTTAAGGACCTGCCATTCAAGGGCATAAATAATTTTCTGAGAAGATTTATTTTGATGAGTCAGTCGTCCATTTCTTTGCAAATATAATTTATTATTGCTGTGATCGATATTATAGTAGATCTGGGATTCTGCCGATTCGTGTGAAATTATTGTCGAAAATATACTATTTTCGATCTGCTTCGACATGGAATCGGGAAAATTAAGCGCAATTGTTTTGGGCGGATTACCGATTGTAAGATATACCATTATTCTGACGACACTAAACCGAGTGCCTGGAATTCTTTAATAATTGAATTTACTGCGTCTTTCGGTTGTAACTCGAATTCGGAAAAATTTTTCTTTATTAACGTGATTATGTCACTTATAGTATGATTGCCGTCGCAATGGATCCAAATATATGCGGCGGAAGGATTTAGGGTGTGCACTACTTCGGAATCCGGCTCGAATAGTATTGCGCCGTCGCTAAGCGGTTTAAAGAGGATATTATCATTTGAAATTGGACGGAATTTATTATCAATCTCGGGCATTTTAGATTGTTCCTAATTTAACTTCTGTGTCTTTTTCGAGATCACGGAGTTTTTGCATCTCGATTTCTTCAATATGGGGGCACGAAATAACCAATCCACATACTAACCAGAAAGGCTCCATTATTCTGATAATAATAAAGGTATTTGCGCCGAAGCTGTGGGTTATCATTGAAATAGTAGCGACGAAAAACCCCAGGGCGAAATATTTAAAAAATGGAATTTGGGCATTTTTATAAACCTTCCATGTTTCATGCAGGATGGAGTATAGTAAATACAGGAAAAATGCGAGACCAATGAATCCCGTTTCAACAAGCACCCGCATAAATTGGGCATCCAGGAATCTCCAGCCGGTAATTCCAAAACCAAAAACAGGATGCTTTTTTACTCCTTTCCAGGCAGACTTCCAGCTGCGCACTCTTTCTGAGGCGGATGTATCCAGAGTAATGCCGCCGACATCTTCCTGGAGTGTTCTGGCGTATCCCTTTTGTTCCTTAAAAGTATATTTGAACCTGTCGGTAACCGTATCGGGAAGAATGATAGGAGATAAAAGGACTAAAAGTGCAACAAATCCAATAATGATCCATCTTCTGTCACTAATAATAATATAACTAATGACAACCGGAATGCCGGCTGCCCATGATCCTCTGGAATTTGTTAAAAGATATGGAAATACAGCGACCATTGTGATCAGGAGCAATAATCGTCGAATATTTGGAGATGTAATAATTCCCGGTTTAAGGATAAGGCTGAGATTGATAGCAATTATAAAAATTAAATATCCTCCGAGCGTGTTTGGTTCACCGGCATCGCCTTCGAAGGGCGCCGTCAGGCGTTTCCCCGTTGGTATTTGAGATACAGATATAAGGGTTACGATAACGAATGTTATAATAAGGGCGACCGTGAAATTATCAAATTGTTTCTTAGTATGCACTTGATTGACGACGAGGAAATAGACCATAAAATACTCAATATATTTAATGACAAAAAATATACCGTTGAGGGGTTTAACTCTACCAAAGAGCATGCCTATGCCGGTGGCAAATATACAAATGAAAGTATAATATGCGATGGGTTTATTCAGAGGTGATGTTCTAAACAACCCCAGTTCTTTATTAATTGCTGTTTTAGCCAGCCAGGTAAATAATATTATAGCTAAAAGGATATCATCAATTCGGATTGTTACACCTTCTCCGGTAGTTGTGCGAGCGCCAATTTCGGGAGACAGCAGCATCGAAAATATCAAAATATAAATTGCAAAATCGGTATCTATAAAAACTAAAATTAATACTCCGAGTCCGAGTGTTGCAGCTAACGCATAAATCGGATCAATTCTAACCAGAATGAGCGCAACAATTAGCGAAATTGGTATAGCAATTAAGGCCGTGAGAATATTAGTCTTATTTTCGAGTAGATCTCTTTTTGCCATCAGAACATTTTTATTTGTTAAGTTTCTTTTCCGCTTCGAGCATTTTTTGATATTCTTCTATTTCTTTATCTCTTGTGTTCTGTAAGATTTCATTATAGGTCTCTTTCCAGCTGTCTTTCTCATTTTCCCGGTATTTAGTTTCGTATCTCTTGCGCAGGTCGGTTTCTCTTCTAACGGCGGAGCCTCTTATTAGTGATCTCGAAATCACCTCTTCTATGTGCCTATTGACAAATATCCTGTAGGCCCATTGGGGAATACCCTTAATGACAACTTGAAGTCCTAACGCTACAATAAGACTCAATAGAATAATTATGTATAAGAACTTTTTTTCTATGTTCTTTAACTTCCGACGCCTTTTTTTATGGTAATAATAGCCCATTTATATAATCTTTTGAATCAATTTATATTAAAATAATTTCAGGCATTTGCTGGAAAAATAGGTCATTTAAATAAATGTTCCCTACGTTATTACCGTTTAATAATCTCTTTAATAAGAAGATCCTTGTGCTGGTGTAAGAACAGGTTTGCAATTTCTTCGGTGGGAAACGCGCCAACGAGCGTTACCGTAGAAGGTCCTGCCGACTTAGAATATATAAAATCCTTGATATTTGGGTAATTTACCTGCTCTGCCGGTCTTTCGCTCAATAATATTGCATAAGGGTAATTCGCCGATTGAAATTCGCCCTCAAACCCTAAAAACTGGAGTTCTGACGCCTTTCGATTTGCTTCACCCGCATTTGCAAAAACACCGTAACACATAATATATTTACGTGAACTTTGTCCCGTAAAATCGACCGTAATGTAGATGTCGTTCAAGCCATTTTCTTGATATGAATTGACGGAATGTTTGGCTGACTGCCGGGACGAAAATTTTCCCATTATTATCGTATAAGGTGTCGCCGGAAAGAGTTGTTTTATTGAAACTGCTTCTTTAATTGGAATCGGCCTTGATTTGATATATTGTTCTTGGGCTTGTTGTTCAACGGGTGGCTTCGATATTTTGCCTGGTATTATTTGTTCGACTTTTGGCATTGCGGGCGTTTCAAAATTCTGTTGCTGAATACCGTATTTTTTTTGCAACTGCTTGAGCCCCGCTGGCGCCTCTACGGTTTTTATTGATTCGGGTGCTGTCCCCAATGTCGAGTCGATTAATGATTGTGTCGCGGTTATTGCGGCGGGGGGGGGGGGGGC
>DPVY01000276.1:0-3370 GCA_003527965.1 Fidelibacterota bacterium | reverse complement strand
GTGGTTTGCGGACCGGATTTGATTTTGTTTGTAATTATACAGCCGCCGCCGATAAGTGCCGCAAGTGCGGCTATAGCGCCGATTACCCGAAATTTATTAATCCTATCAAAAATAGTGGCGTGTAAACCTTCCTGTTGCTTAATGAAGATTTTGTTAAAAAACTTTACGACTTTATTTTGAGATATTCCCTGTTTGGTATCTCCGTATGAGTATTGATATTCATAGCCATAACGATAGTCGGCATAATCGGCGCTGACGTCGGCTTTCATGCCGTTTATGGCAATTCCAAGAACATCGGATTTTAACATTTCCAGCTGATTTTTTGCCCTGTGGAGAGTTCCACGGGATATTTTCCCCTGATAATACACCAGAACAACCGCATCTACTTTTGCTCCGAGAACGGTTGAATCCGTGGCCTGGATAACCGGCGCGGAATCGAAAATAATAAGATCGTATCTCTCTTCAAGATCGCTGATTAGTTTATCCATCAATTTTGAGGAGATAATCTCCGATGGATTATGTTCATGTTTTCCGGCGGTTAAAATATTCAGATATTCAATCCCGGGAATATTATCGGTTCGGAATGTGTCTGACGCCATCGTACCCATCATCAGGTCGCTCATCGTACGGATGGCCGAATCCAAATCATCTCTTCGTAATATTACATCCGTTAACCCCGGTTCACGTTCAATGCCGAATAACTTTGAGATTCTTGGTTTACGTAAATCGGTTTCAACGAGTAGAGTTTTTAATCCGATTTGAGCCATCGATACTGCCAGATTTACCGCTATTGTGGTTTTTCCTTCGCCGGCGACCGATGAAGTAACCATCAAAGATTTATAACCTTTATCCATCATGCCGAAATGAATATTAGTTCGAAGGGCGCGAAATGCTTCCGCCATAGTGGATTTCGGGTTGTAATGGGATACCAAACGAGCCTGCATTTGAAGGATATCGTCGGGAATCGGAGTGGTGGCCTTTTTCAGTAACGCTTCTTTAATGTCTTCGATATCCACAAAGGGAACAATCCCAACAACGGTGGTTTCCAATGTCTTTTCGATATCATCAATCGTACTGAAAGTTGTATCAAGGGTTTCGGCAATAAAGGCTAATACAATGCCTAAAATAAACCCGATTATCGTTCCAATCACCGTTGTCGGTCCAATCATAGTTGGATTTATGGGGGTTGTGGGTACAAAAGCCGGTCTGATCAGAAATACTTCATGTACCAGTTCCGATTGTTTGATCAAAGCGCTCTGATGCTGGGCTTTTAATTGTTGATACATTTGTTTACTGATTTCTAATTCCCGCTCCATATTTGATAAGTTAAAATCCAAGAGGGGAATTGACCGATAATCGTTGGAGATTATTTTCCACTTTTCATAGACACTATTTTCGGTCTGTACTAATGTTTCACGGAACGCCTTTATCTCTTTTAAAAATCGATTCCGTTTTGCATCAATTTGTCTTCTAATATCTTTGATGACAGGGTGATTCTCTGTATAATACTGTAAATATTGACGTTCTTGAGCTGCTAACTGATTTATCTGTGACTGTAAAGCTTTGAGAACGCTATTCTGACGATATAGTAAAATATCGAAGGAAATGTAATATATATAATCAGGGCTTTGATCTATTTCAAATAAAATATTATCGATTGAGCTGATATCAGATCGAATCTCTTCGAGATATTTTTCGGCAGCGGTGATTTCTGCACTTAAGCGAGATGCTGTACCTTCGAGCAAAAGTAATTTGCTTTTTTCTTTATAAAATCTTACTCTTTGTTCTGCATTTTTATAATTCTCATCCGCTCGCTTTAGCTGTGTTTCGATTGATTTGAGGGCTTTGATTGACCGGGCGTTTTTTTCCTTAAAACTTTCATCGATATATACTTTTGCAAGAGAGTTTGCAAGATCGGCGGTTCTTTGAGGATTATAATCTGTAACTCTAATATTGATAAGATTGGTATAACCCTCTTGCTCGGTTTTCACCCGAGATTTTAACTTTTCAACAATATCAAAATATTTTTTATTATTACGAATTTCTTCAGTAGTGAGAGTTGAATCTAAAAGCCCCATCGCCTGAGCGGCTTTTTCAATCATGGGATAGCTTTTTATTATCTCCGAGCGTGTTGCCAGATCATCTCCGCCGCCCCATGAAATGCTATAAAGATATAATCCGGTCAGATCGGTCGATTTTTCTATTTTCAGGGTAGTGGTCGCCTGATACAGGGGGGCGGGCTTATTCGTCATGGCAAAGAAAAAACTGAAACCACCAAGCATAATAACCGACACGATGACAATTAGTCTCTTTTTCTTGATTATTCGCCAGTAATCTCGAAGATTCAGTTCATATTGTGCCATCAAATATCTCTTCTGTTTGGTTATTTATTTTGTAGTAGTAATGTAAAGATAGATCATTAGCATACTCGATAATAATGAAGTCAGTGTGGTGAAGGGTTGCAATTTTTCCGACAATCTAACAAAAATTCCTCTTTGCCGTTTTTGAACAATAATACGATCACCATCTTCCAAAAATATATTCTTCCGGTCGGCGCGTTTAAATAGAAAATCATTCATGTCAAAAACAACCGGTTTGCCCTGCTTTCTGGTAACAACTATTTCACGAAGATCGGCGGCGTCCGTCATCCCGCCGATATTAGCCAGGAATTCCGCTAACTGGATGTTGCCTTCTATGGGATATATTCCGGGTCGTACCACTTCGCCAAAAACGAATACGTTCCTTGAACTCAATTCAATTACATCGACGCTGACGATGGGTTCGCGGAAATATTGTTTTGCCATTTCTGTAAGTATGCTCTGAGCTTTATCAACTGTCAGACCACTCAAATGAACCGATCCAAATAAACGGTGGAAAATATTACCCTCGCTATCCACGATATAACTTTCCGACCGGGCGGGGTTTGTCTCCATGAGCGCCATTTCATTGATGCTTATTTCGAGAACATTGCCATATTGTAAAATATAGTTTTTTGATAGTTTGCCGTATTTTTCCTGCACTTTGAAACGGGGGACAATAATTTTATCTTTGTCCTTCAGAACGACATTGTTTATCGGCTCATTTGAATATAAATATCGCTCCATATCAAATATAATCTTGCTGCCGTCATTGCGGGATATTGCGATTCGGGAAATGTCGGCATCGGGTGTGGTTCCCCCTTTTGCGATGATAAACTCGGCTACAGTCGTATTTGGTTTTACCGGGAAGACGCCGATTCGGGAGACTTCGCCGTATAGGATGACTTTAATACTGGTTTTTTCGATGACGCTGAGCGCTACTTTCGGTTGAGTGAAGAATTGTGAAAAGTTTTGAGTCAATAGTTCTTCGGCTTCCATAATTGTCATATTTG
>DPVY01000301.1 GCA_003527965.1 Fidelibacterota bacterium | reverse complement strand
GGCGATAAATGGTATGACAATATCGCAATACTGGTCGTCTACGGTCCCCACTTCAGGGAAAAGCCCACAATTTCCGGAAAGATGTGCGCCCAGTTAGGTAAATATAAAATAAATATCCTGGGTATTTCTACCAGCATCTCAAGTATTAGCTGTGTCATCAGAGAATCTGATCTGACAGCTGCCAAAAAGGTGTTGCTGGAAGCTTTTGAGTTGCCCGATTAAGCAAGATATGGAGCAAACAGCCGAAATAAAGAAATTAAAAAATGATATCCGGCATTTGAAGAACCGCATTGCGGAATTGGTAAGAGCCGAGGAAGAACTCAAAAGAGCCGAACATGAGCTCATTAAAAAAGAGAAAAAATTTCGTGATCTGGTCGAGCTTCTACCCCAAACCGTTTATGAAATGGACTTGCAGGGCAATTTTAAATTTACCAACAATTACGGCATAAAGAGTTTTGGATATACTCAGGAAGATCTCAATAAAGGGGTAAACTTTCTTCAATTATTCATCCCTGAAGAAAGAGAACGTGTTAAAAATAATATCCAATCGCTTCTCAATGGCGCCAAACTTACGAGCAATGAATATACTTCTCAGCGGAAAGACGGCAGCACATTCCAGACGCTATTTTATTCAAGCCCAATAATACAGAATGGAAAACACGTTGGTTTGAGAGGTGTTGTAATTGATATAACGGATCGTAAGAAAGCTGAGCGGGAATTAAAAAATTCCCGTGACCAGTTGCGCGCCCTGGCGACGCATTTGCAATCAATTCGCGAAGAAGAACGCCTGATTATGGCAAGAGAGATTCATGATGAATTAGGTCAGGTATTGACTGCATTAAAAATGGATCTGATTTGGATGCAGAAACGTTTATCCCCAGAGCAAACAGAACAACTCAGTAAAATTTCATCTATGTCTGAGCTGGTTGATATGACCATTAAAACAGTTCGTCGAATATCAACAGAGCTTCGTCCGGGCTTAATCGATGACCTGGGACTACCAGCGGCAATTGAGTGGTATTGTGGTGAATTTAAGAACCGTACCGGTATAATCTGTGATCTGGATCTTGATGAAAAAGAACATCAGCTTGAACCGGATCGAGCCATTGCAGTCTTTAGAATATTTCAGGAATCCCTGACAAACGTCGCCCGTCATGCCAAAGCAACAAAAATATACGCCCATCTCAAGTGCAACGATCATACCCTGACGATGGAAATAAAAGACAACGGTATCGGTATTACCAGAGAACAAATAAATAGTCACAAATCTCTGGGAATTGTCGGTCTGCGGGAGCGAGTCAATCCGTGGGGCGGGAAAGTTATTATTAGTGGTGTGCAAAATATTGGCACTACGGTGAAAGTAACATTACCGATTCAAGCTGAAAACATGTCCAATGATTAAAGTATTAATTGCCGATGATCACGGAATCGTGCGAGACGGGTTAAAACAAATATTTAAAGAGACTTCAGATATTGTAGTAACGGGAGAAGCGGCGAACGGCGCTGAAGCAATTAAGAAAATTACCAAAGAAACATACGATATTGTAGTTCTTGATATATCCATGCCCGGCAGTGGCGGGCTGGAAGTCTTAAAATATATTAAACTATATCATCCGGACTTACCTGTTCTGGTTTTAAGTATGTATTCCGAAGATCAATATGCGATACGGGTACTGAAAGCAGGTGCATCAGGGTATCTTACAAAAGATTCAGCATCGGAGCAGTTGATCTCTGCCGTTCGAAAAATCTCGGAAGGTCGAAAATATGTCAGTCCGGAACTGGCGGAAAAATTAGCCGATTCACTATATTTCAGTCATCAAAAAGCCGGTCATGAAATGTTGTCTGACCGTGAATTCCAGGTATTGCGATTAATCGGATCGGGAATGACCGTTGGGGAAATAGCAGAAAAACTTTCATTAAGTGTAAAAACAATAAGCACAAATCGGGCGCGTATTCTGGCAAAAATGGGTATGAAGAACAATGCCGAACTGATCTGCTACGCGATTCGGCATGGGCTGGTATTATAGAATATGTAAGATTGAGATCCTGACGCAACCGCTCCCCTATACCGGTCAGGTTTATTCAAATAATCGTATACGAAGCAGAAATATCTGGTGTATAACAGAAACGGAAATAACCAGAATTACAACTGAAGTTTCCCGAAAGATTTGCGCCAAAAAAAACCGGGGACTATTATGATCAGCGACTCATCACGTGGAAACTGTCGGACTTGTCAATCCTGCCAGGTTTAAAGAATGCTAATCAGGAAATCGGTAAATCCGATTGTAAGGTAACGGTAAAAGTCGAACCTATATCGGGAGTGCTGGTAACGGAAACTGATCCGCTATACATCGCTGCAATTTTTTTCACGATAGATAATCCCAGTCCGCTGCCGAGAATATTCCTGGTTTTAGCGTTCTTTATTCGTACAAATTCTCCAAATAAGCGGTCACACTCTTCCTTAGTCATCCCGATGCCGGTATCTGTTGCGCTGAAGGTTACCAGATTCTTATTTTTTTTAATTACAAGGTCAACTTTGCCGTTTTCGCGATTATATTTCACTCCGTTAGATAAGAGGTTGTTCAACACAATCTCAATTTCGCCGGAATCGCAATTCATCATTATCGGGTCATGGGCATTGAGATTGACGGTAATTCCCTTTTCGTCGGCGGAAGGTTGGACGGTTTCCAGAGCGGTTTTGGCGATTGTGAATACGTTTTGTTCAGACAGTTCCCGTTTTTTCTGTCCCGATTCAATCCGGGTTAAATCGAGCAGATCGGCAATCATTTTTCGCATACCCTGGATGCGAACCTGACTGCGCCGAATCATCTGGTCATAAGACCCAAGATCATCTCCTGCTATGCGATCATGCATTATATTCAGATAGCCCTCAATGGCATTCAGAGGAGATTTTAGCTCATGACCAAGAACGGAGATAAATTGGAACCGAACCTGGTGTTTTTCCCGTTCAAGTTTTCGGACTTGGCGGGCAAGAATTAAATTTTGAACGGCTTTACTGACCGTTTTTTTCAATTCTGCCGGCTCAAAAGGTTTTGCCAGAAAATCGAAAGCACCCCGTTTAATGGCGGAAACAGCGGTATCCAGTGACGCATAGGCGGTAATCATTATTATCACCATTTCACTATCTTCGGCACGGACTTTTTCCAGCACTTCGAGCCCGGACATGGAAGGCAGTTTATAATCCAGCAGCAGAACATCGGGACGATTGGCGCCGATCTTTTCGATTGCCTCTTCCCCGCTTTCAGCCAAATCGACCTCAAAACCGATTTCTTCATCCACATCCGGCAGCTTCAGCGTGTATTTAGAAAGAACTTTTCTGATTCCCAGTCTCATCCCGGGTTCATCATCAACCACCAGTGTTTGCAGTTTCTGCATAGAAATTAATCCTTTAAAAGTTTGTGGATTTCACGTAGAAGCTGTTCATGCCGAATCGGTTTTGGTATAAATAAATCCGCTTTGATCCAGGAACGCTCTTCTTCGGTTGAAGCATCGAATTGCATCCCCGTTTCACTGGTAACTGCGGAACAAATGATTACCGGTACACCGGGGTTTGATTTTTTGACATGATAGGCTAATGCAAAACCGCCGTCAAAATTTTCCATCATCAGATCAAGGATGGCTAAATCTGGTTTAATATTTTGAAGCAGTTCTTCGGCTTCTTTTTGACTTTCGGCTCTGATTACCTGAAAACCATCTTTCTGTAGAACAGCCTCCGTTTGAATTAAAAAATCAATATCATCATCAACTAATAAAATCGTTTTTTTTGTTGCTGCTTTTGTCATTCGGGTCCTCTTTAATTATTTTACGCTGCACAGCTTAAAGTTTTGGTTTGCGTTTACCTTTCCGGGGCAATGTTATTCTAAAGTTTGTTCCCCTGGGTCCCTTTTCAGGATCATTATTGGATTCCACCTTAATATCGCCGTTATGCATTTTGACAATCCCATAGGTGATCGATAATCCCAGACCGGTCCCTTGTCCGATTTTCTTGGTAGTATAAAAGGGTTCAAATACTTTCGACAAGTGCTCTTTGGGAATTCCCGTGCCGGTATCTTTCACTGATATTTTAACATTGCTTTTATCGCCTTCGGCAATTATGGTAATCGTACCCCCGTCGGGCATAGCCGTGATGCTATTAT
>DPVY01000057.1:18651-22992 GCA_003527965.1 Fidelibacterota bacterium | reverse complement strand
TCCCGGAGAACGTTACCGGAGGGGCGAGAGTCTCAAATCGATTCTTAAGGAAGCGATCCTGGGGGCAACAGGTCCCGAAATCATTGTTTCCCGGGCAGATCCCAGATTTCTTATTAAGTTATTCGAAAATGAAGTTCCGGAAATCTATGACAAAACGATAGAGATAAAAAAAGTTGCCCGTCACGCCGGAGACCGGAGTAAAGTGATTGTCGAATCTAATGACAGGCGGATTGATGCTGTCGGCGCCTGTGTGGGTATAAAAGGGAGCCGAATTCAGGCAATTGTCCGGGAGCTGAATAATGAAAAAATTGATATTATAAATAACAGTAGTGAACCGGAAATATTAATCACTCGCGCATTGTCTCCGGCAAAACCCTATATGCTGGAAATTGATGAAGAGAAGAAAAAGGCTCTGGCAATTTTTGATGATAATGAAATTTCCGTAGCTATCGGTAAGATGGGTCAGAATATCCGCCTGGCTTCCGAAGTGACCGGATATACAATTGATGCGATCAAGAAGTCTGACTATGAGATCTCGGAAACGGAAACCTTCTACCTTGAAGATGTTGAGGGGTTGACGGAACACAATTGGAAATTGCTCTACTCGGTTGGAATCGAAACAGCCGAAGAATTGCTCAATGCTCCTCAGGAAGATCTGGTTAGTATAAAGGGCTTAGGTGAAAAAACAGTTGAGAAGATTATTGCCGTTGTTGAAGAAGCCGTTGAGAAAAGAAAAGCTGAATTGGAAGCTGCCCGGGAAGCCGCTCAGGCCGAAGCAGCGAGTTCGGATGATTTTGATGAAGACGAAGATCTGGAAACTGGTGAGGATGTTGAGTTCTCTGAGGATGATATCACTGCTGATGTTGTCAAGGAGTAATTAGTTTAATCGGCTGAAGAATTGAGAGAGGTCTATGACTGGTGAAGTAAAGATAAGACAAAAACGGATTTTCGAAATTGCCAAGGAATTGAATATTTCGCATATCGAAATTATCAAATTTCTGGAAAAGGAAAATATCCCGTGTAAAAGCATTATGACTCCTGTTGATGAATCGATTTATCTGAAAATCCTTGAGGAATTTGCTCGTGAAAAAGATGTGGTGGAACGATTTAGAAAAGAGAAAGCCCGCCGGGAGGCTGAATCCAAACGAAAAGCAGAGGAATTAGCCCGTAAAAGCGCTGAAATTGAACGGAAGAAAATTGAAGACGAGGTTTACCATCACACCCTCCCGCTTATCGATTTTGCTATAAAGTTAAGTTATGATTTTAGTTCCAGGATTCTCGACCTTTTAATTAAAAATGTCAAAGAAGCTGCAAAAGTCACCGATGTAACCCCCGAAGTTGTTCGGAAAAAAGCTGTGCCGGAAACTCTTGAGAAAAAATCGGTTTTAAAAGATGATGAAAAAACGCCCAGGAAGAAAAAGGATAAACGTAAACTGCGCCGGGTCGCAATATCCGAAATTGAATCGAGACTTGATCAAAAAAGCGGTAAACGCCAGCCAGCCAAGGAAGAAGATAAAAAACGTGGAAAACGGGGCAAACGTCATGTTGAAATAGACGCTAAAAAAGTTGATGAATCCATTCGCCGGACAATGGCTAAAATGGATGAGAAATTCACAAAGAAAAAATATAAAAAGCAGGATTCCACACTGCCGGAAGAATTAGAAGAAACCCAAAAGATTAAAATTAGCGAATTTGCTACGGTGGAAACGCTGGCAAACATGCTGGATGTCGATCCTGCCGACGTCATTCAGAAATGTATTCAATTGGGTATGTTTGTCACCATTAACCAGAGGCTGGATTTTGATACGATAACTCTTATCGCCGATGAATTTGATTATGAAGTTGAACTGATTGAACAGTATGGTGAAGAAATTCTGAAGATTGAGGATACTGAGGAAGATATGTTAAATGCAACAAGCAGGCCACCGATAGTTGCGATTATGGGACACGTCGATCACGGGAAAACATCTCTATTGGATTATATTCGCCAGACCAATGTCGTCGCCGGTGAATCCGGCGGCATTACCCAGCACATCGGCGCATACAAAGTCCTCTTAAAAAATCAAAAACAGATCACTTTTTTGGATACTCCCGGTCATGAAGCCTTTACCGCAATGCGGGCTCGTGGCGCTCAGGTAACGGACATCGTTGTGTTGATTGTGGCTGCCGATGATGGTGTGATGCCACGCACTATTGAAGCAATTAATCATGCCAAAGCAGCGGATGTGCCTATTGTTGTTGCTATTAATAAAATCGATAAACCGGAAGCTGATATAGAAAAGGTCAAAAGAGGATTATCGGAACACGATGTTCTTGTTGAGGATTGGGGTGGTTCTGTACAGGTCGCGGAAATATCAGCCAAGACCGGAGCCGGAATTGATCATTTGCTTGATTTACTTTTACTCGAGGCTGAAATGTTGGAGTTAAAAGCCAACGCCAATACCAGGGCAAAAGGTACGGTAATCGAAGCAAAACTTGACAAACAACACGGTCCTATGGCGACAGTTGTGATTCAAAAAGGTAAAGCCCGCATCGGTCAGCCTTTTGTTTGCGGTCCTGCCAGTGGTCGAATCCGGGCTCTCTATGATGAACGCGGACACCGTTTAAAGGAAGTCGGGCCATCTGATCCGGTTGTGGTTGTAGGCTTTGATATATTGCCCAATTTGGCGGATATCTTTGCAATTGTTGCAGATGAGAAAGAAGCAAAAAAAATCGCCGCGGAACGGCAAATAATCCAGAGGAAACAGCAATTTCACCATGCCAAAGAGTGGACTTTGGATACAATATCTCAGCAGATTGCCGAAGGAATGGTTAAACAATTGAACGTTGTTCTCAAGTGTGATGTTGATGGATCAGTAGAAGCGATCAGTGAAACAATCAAAAATCTTGGTAATAAAGAGGTCGCCGTTAGCGTTAAACATAAAGCCGCCGGCAATATTACAGAAACGGATGTAATGTTAGCGAAAGCCTCTGAAGCGATAATTGTTGGATTTAATGTTTCTGTCAATCCGAAAGTTAGGGATTTGGCGAAGAAAGAGAATGTTGAAATTCGGCATTATAGTGTAATTTATGAGTTGGCGGATGATATTAAATCTGCTCTCGAAGGGTTGCTCAGCCCGGAAAAAATCGAAGAGCATTTAGGTTTGGTTGAAGTGCGTGAAGTTTTTAAAATTCCAAAGATTGGCCTTATCGCCGGTGCCTATGTCAAAGAGGGCAAAGTGACCCGGAATGCCAAAGCGCGAATAAAGCGGGGCGATGAAATCATACATGAGGCGGCAATTGGTTCTTTAAGACGTTTTAAGGATGATGTTCGCGAGGTTCAGGAAGGCTTTGAATGTGGTATTGTCGTCGATGGTTTTACTCAGTACGAAGCAGGCGATCTGATTGAAGTATTTGAAATGAAATCCGTAAAACGGAAATTGGAATAAAATAGCGGTTTTTAATGACAATCGGATTACTGCAAGTAGAAATGTTATTATTGGAAACACGCTCTTTAAAAGATAAACGGTCTGTGCTAAGTCGCATAAAAAACCTGATTCGTAAGAAATTTAATGTCGCCGTGGCTGAATTGAAATATGGAGATCAATGGGGTCGGACCCTGTTAGGTATTACAACGCTCGGTAATGACAGTAAAATTGTACATCAGACTTTAGGCAGAGCCGAAGAACTTTTAGAAGAACAGATTGGGATCCAAATTATTAGCAGGAAGGTAGAACTTTTTTAATGGTTGATTTTCGGAAGCAGCGGGTTTCTGATGAAATCAAACGAATTATCGGGGAAATATTTATCAAAGATTTGCCCAGCAATAAGACCGGTCTGATTACCGTGACCAATGTTCAATGCACCAGTGATTTACGAATTGCAAAAATATATATAAGTATCTATAATGAAAATGCGGAGCAACGTCAGAAAACTTTAAAAAATATCATCAGGCAGGCTTCCTACATCAGAGGATTATTGGGAAATAGAATTTCCCTGAGATATGTTCCCAAACTGGTTTTTTATGAAGATGATACTATGCAATATGCAGATACTATTGAGCGCTTGATTCAGACAATTCATAAACCTGAGGAAGATGACGATTCAGAAGCCAAATGAATATATCCTGAATGTCTATAAACCGGTGGATAAAAGTTCCTATGATATAGTCAGAATTGTCAAAAGGATATTACCGGGCATGAAGATCGGACACGGAGGCACCCTGGATCCCTTTGCGGAAGGCGTGCTTTTAATTCTAATTGGAAAAGCCACAAAGCGGATGAATGAGTTGTTAAAACTACGGAAAAGTTATGAAGCGATTTTACGGCTTGGAAAAGCAACCGCCGCCGGAGATAATACTAC
>DPVY01000057.1:0-18262 GCA_003527965.1 Fidelibacterota bacterium | reverse complement strand
GGAGAAATTGAGCAGATGCCGCCGGCTTATTCCGCCAAAAAAATAAATGGAAAACCAGCCTATAAATATGCCCGTAAAGGGTTAAAAGTTGATTTAAATCCGGTTAAGATTACAATAGATAATTTAAAATTACAGATTATTGATGGGGAAACGATTAAAATGAGCATTACCTGCTCGAGTGGAACCTATATACGCGTTTTGGGAGAGGAAATTGCCCGGGCGCTGGGAACGTGTGGTCATTTAATCTCATTAAAAAGGACCCGGATTGGAGATTATGACTACACAAATGCGGTTGCCCTTAATCAGATTGAAGGTGCATTAACCGGTGTTTTAGGAACAGGAGTGAGATCTTTATAAACTATGCAGGTATTTTTCGGTCTTGACGCATTACCAGAAAATTTTAAAAGCGCTGTTGTGACGTTAGGCGTCTTTGATGGTCTCCATCGTGCCCATATGGCGATAGTCCAAAAGGTTATTGACAGTGCGAAAGCGGCTCATAGTTATTCCATGCTGGTTACTTTTGATCCCCATCCGCGGAAATATTTAAATAGTTCGAAAGATGATCCGGTACTATTATTGACAACCCCGGAAGAAAAAGTACATCTTTTGGAAGACACCGCACTCGATGCAATCCTTTTTCTGAAAACCGATAAAGCCCTGATAAATATGAGCAGTGAAGAATTTGTCAAGATGATATTGGTTAATCAAATCGGGGTTAAAAAAATTATTGTCGGCTATGATTATCACTTTGGTAAACAGAGAGAAGGGCGAGCCGAACATCTGATCGCGCTGGGTCGGCGCTATGGTTTTTCAGCAGAAATAATTGCGCCCATCCAATTTGAGAACGAAGCGGTCCGCTCGTCGGTAATACGTTCGCTGTTAAGTGAAGGAAAAGTAAAAAAGGCGGCGAATCTGATTGGCCGAAATTACAGCATATCCGGAGCTATTGTTCACGGCGCCGGCAGAGGTAAGGAGCTTGATTTTCCCACAGCAAATATTGAAATTAACAATCATGAAAAAATGATACCCAAGGATGGAATTTATTTAACTAAAGTAAAGATAAATGGAAAACGCTATTTTGGAATTTGTAATATTGGAGTTCGGAAGACTTTTAACGAACATGATAGAATTGTTGAGGTGCATATATTGAATGTACCGGATATTGATTTATATGGCGCTGGAATTGAAATTGATTTTCTGGAACGTCTGAGAGATGAGTTAAAGTTTGCGACCGTTGAATCATTAAAACATCAAATGATCGACGATAAAAAAGTATGTTTAGAAAAAATTAAAGAATACAACCTATAAAAAGGAGGATTGACGTAATGTCATTGACAAAGGAAATTAAACAGGAATTGATTGAAAAATATGGTAAAAATGCTACCGATACGGGCTCTGTAGAATCACAAATTGCCCTGCTAACCGTCCGAATTAAACAATTAAATGCGCATTTTTTAGAGCACAAGAAGGATCATAGTTCCCGCCGGGGGCTGCTGAAACTTGTCAGCCGCAGAAAACACCTGATCACCTATTTGAGGAAAAAAGATGAAGGCGCATATAAACAAATTATTGAAAAACTTAATATCCGTAAATAGATATAGTCAGGAGTAAAAATTGATACAAAAAAAGATGACCCTTGGTGGGCGAGAATTAATTATTGAAACCGGTCGGATGGCGAAACAGGCGCATGGGTCTGTGACCGTCCGATACGGAGACACAATGATTTTAGTTACAGCGGTTTCGAATTTTTTAAAACCGATGAACCAGGATTTTTTTCCGCTCCAGGTGGAATATCGTGAACGCACCTATGCCGCCGGCAAAATTCCCGGAGGTTTTTTCAAAAGAGAAGGACGCCCCAGTGAGAAGGAAATTCTTACTTCGCGTTTAATCGACCGACCGATCCGACCTCTCTTTGCTGAAGGTTTCTTCAGTGATACTCAGATAATTGCAACCGTAATTTCCGGCGATCAGGAGAATCCCGGGGATGTTTTAGGAATTATCGGAGCTTCCGCAGCGTTAAGTATTTCCAAAATTCCCTTTTTAGGACCGATCGCCGGTGTCCGCGTAGGACGGATAAATGGCGATTACATTATTAATCCGACCTTGTCACAGATGGAAAAGTCGGATTTGGAGATTATTATTGCCGGTACGGAAGAGTCGATTGTGATGGTCGAAGGCGAAGCCAAAGAAGTGTCTGAAGATGTTTTGGTCGGCGCGCTGGAATTTGGACATAAAGCCATTATAGAACTGGTCAATTTCCAGAAAGAACTTATTGAAGAAATTAAACCGGTAAAGGTCCCGGTTGCCGCCGCCGAGATACCGGCAGGATTGCTTGAGACGATCAGGCGCAAAACCGAGCCGCAATTAAGTATCTGGCGGGAAATGGCAAAAAGTTCCAAACATACCCGCTCGGATGCCATTGCCATATTTATTAAAGAATTGACCGGCGAACTGGCTGAGGAATATCCCGAACAGGATTCCGTTATCCGCAATGAAGTTGACGAAATATTGAAAAAGGATATGCGGAAAATGATTATTGATAACCAGATCCGGATTGACGATCGTGGTTTGAAGGAAATCAGACCGATCACTTGTGAAATCGGTATTCTGCCGAGAGTTCACGGTTCGGCGCTGTTCACTCGTGGCGAGACCCAGAGTCTGGGATCCGTTACTTTGGGCACAAAATTAGACGAACAGATTATTGACGATATTGATCGGGAAGAGTATAAAAAACGGTTTATGCTTCATTATAATTTTCCGCCTTTTAGTGTTGGTGAAGTTCGCCCCTTGCGGGGCACCGGACGGCGCGAAGTTGGTCACGGTAATCTGGCAGAACGTGCCCTGAAAACATTACTTCCCGAACAAATTGACTTTCCCTATACTATTCGGATCGTTTCCGATATTCTTGAGTCCAATGGTTCATCTTCCATGGCTTCGGTCTGCGCCGGCTCGCTGGCTTTGATGGATGCCGGAGTGCCGTTTAAAAAGACTGTTGCCGGAATTGCAATGGGATTAATAAAGGAGGGCGACAAGGTGGTTGTCCTTTCGGATATCCTGGGAGCGGAAGATCATTATGGTGATATGGATTTTAAAGTTACGGGTACTCAGGATGGTATTACCGCTATTCAGATGGACCTGAAAGTTGCCGGTATATCCACTGAAATTATGCGCCAGGCTCTTGAGCAGGCTAAAGAAGGTCGTTATCATATAATTGATATCATGAACCAGACAATCAAGGAACCGCGTGCTGATATTTCGCCTTATGCACCGAAAATGACTACAATTAAGATTCCGGTTGATATGATCGGTGAGATTATTGGTCCCGGCGGCAAAAACATCAAAGCGATCCAGGCTGATAGTGGCGCTACCGTGGAGATCGATGATACGGGCACTGTTTTTATTTCGGCGGTTAATACCGCATCCGCCGAAATGGCTAGAAATGTTATCGAAAGCATGATTTTGCAACCGGAAGAGGGTAAAATATATACCGGTTGTACTGTCAAACGTATCGAAAACTATGGCGCATTTGTTGAGATTTTACCGGGCAAAGAGGGCTTGTTGCATGTGTCGGAAATTGCCTGGGAACGTACCAATGACGTGAACGATGTCCTGAAAGTTGGCGATAAAATCGACGTATTGCTAAAAAAAATCTCTCAGCCCGGGCGATGGGAATTATCTATTAAAGAATTATTGGAGAAACCCGAAGGATATGTAGAGCCGCAACGGTACAGCAGACCCCGGTCAGATGGCGATGACTCTCGGGACAATCGCTCCCGCAATGATCGTTTCAGTCGCCGCCCAAGAGACCGCCGTTAATATGAACGAAGAGCAGTTCCAAAAGACGGTTCTGTCAAACGGAATCCGGGTCATTTCAGAATATATAGACTCGGTGTATTCAGTTGCTTTGGGAATATGGACAATTGCCGGGTCTCAGGATGAAACTCGTGAGACCAACGGAATTGCCCATCTGCTTGAACATATGGCATTCAAAGGGACAAAGACCCGCTCGGCTTTTCAGATTGCTAACGAGATAGAATCCCTGGGTGGTTCCATAAACGCGTTCACCGGTAAAAACGTCACCTGTTACTATGCCCGGCTGATGAGCGAACATCTTTCCACGGGAGTCGATGTATTGTCCGACCTGGTCCTGAACCCTAAATTTGATAAAGCGGAACTGGAGCGGGAAAAAGGGGTGATTATTGAAGAAATCCGGGAGATTGAAGATACTCCCAGTGATATCATCCACGACTATTTTACCGAGCAATTATTCCCGGATCATCCGATCGGATGGTCTATCCAGGGAACGGTGGAAAATATTCAGTCGTTCACAACCGCTCAGTTGACGGATTTTATCAAGAATAATTATACCTCAGATCGGCTGCTGGTTGTTGCGACCGGGAGAGTCCATCATGATGAACTTGTCCGCCTGGCAGAAAAATATTTTTCAGGGTTAAAGAGAGGATCAAACTCCAGGCAATTGCCACAGATCACGAAAATAGTTGACAAGAAAAAGACATATCAAAAACCGATCAGCCAATCTCACATTGTTATCGGTCGAAGGGTCTTTCCTCAGTCAGATCCGAGACGGTATCCCCTGGCTTTGTTAAATGTCATTTTAAGCGGTGGAATGTCATCCCGGCTGTTTCATAATATCCGGGAACGCTACGGATTTGTCTATTCGATTTATTCGTTTTCCGATTTATTTCTAAATAATGGTCTGTTTGGGATATATGCCGGCGTTGACAGCAGCAAGCTGGATATCATCCGATCTATGCTGTATGACGAGCTAAAAAAAATAGTCAGAGAGCCAATTCCCGACGAAGAGCTCAAAAAAGTGAAACAGCAATTTGAAGGTGGATTGGTTATTTCCTTAGAAGGCATGCAGTCACGAAATAATCGTCTCGCCAAAATGGAAATTTACGAAAACCGGATTATGACGATTAAAGAATTATTAAATATTATAGACCGGATTTCTGTCAAAGATATCACCGATTTAGCAAGCTATTTAATTGATGGCGATCAATTTATTGAAACAATTATTATTCCTGAGATAGAAAAAACATAAACCCGTGAGGAAGCGATGACAAAATGTATTGTTCCTGCTGAACGCACAAAATATGTTACCTATGCAATTCGTGATATTGTGGTCAAAGCCCAACAATTAGAAGCCAGAGGCAAGCAAATCCTCTATTTGAATATCGGCGATCCGCCAGTTTATGATTTTGAGACTCCGGAAGAATTAAGACAAATAGTAATCGATAAAATTCGTCAATCCAATGCCGGTGCTAAAAAAAACGTATCAACTTATTGCGATTCAATGGGAATACCGGAAGCGCGTCAGGCGATTGCCCGACATGCCGTTGAGGACAAGGGAATCAAGAATGTTACGCCCGGGGATGTTATTATTTCCAGCGGCGCCTCGGAAGCCATTACAATTGCCATTGCCGCATTAATTGATCCGGGTGACAATATTATGACACCGTCGCCGGGTTATCCGTTATATAGCGGTCAGATTCCCGTTTATCACGGTGAGCAAAATCCCTATTTATTAAATGAAGAAACTGGCTGGCAGATCGATTTTGATGAGCTGGAACGCCGGGTAAACGACCGGACAAAAGCCATTGTTGTCATTAATCCGAATAATCCTACCGGTGCAAATTACAGTAAAGAGAGTATCTTAAATATTCTCCAGTTTGCCGAGAAGTATAACCTCGTCGTGTTCGCAGACGAAATTTATGATAAATTATTGATTGACGGTCAGCGTCATATCTCAATAGCGTCGCTTTCGGAGACTGTACCGGTCGTGACCTTCGGTGGGCTGAGTAAGAATTATATCATGCCCGGTTGGCGCGTGGGCTGGGCGATTTTTCATGATCCGCAAAAAATGATGGTTGATTATCGGGAGGCAATCAATAAACTTCTTCGGGCAAGATTGTGCTCGCCTCATCCCCAGCAATATATGGTTGCGCCTGCTCTGGACGGTGATGACGGTCATTTACCGGAGGTGATAGATAAGATACGGCGCCGACGAGATATTACTTTTGATATGTTAAATGCCATTCCCGGGATTTCCTGTGTAAAACCCGGCGGCGCTTTTTACGCCTTTCCGCAAATTCAGTTACCGGAAGGTGTCGATGATGAGCAATATGTCATTGAATTGCTTGAAGATACCGGTGTTCTGGTTGTTTATGGGAAAGGGTTTGGTCAAAAACCCGGGACAAATCATTTTCGGATTGTTTTTCTGCCCGATGAGGACATGCTTGTTCGGGCATATAAATTAATTGGTGATTTTACCGAAAAGTTTTACGATAAATATCATTTTAACCCAAGCCGCCGAGCGGGAGTCGCATTATCTTTATAAAATTTCCGGTTAATTCAAACAGGGTATTAGTTTATCATAAAATCGATTCCAGACCTGAGCTGGGTATTACCTGCATTCATCCCAAGCAGTTTGAAAAACAGATAAAATTTCTGGCCGATCAGGGCTATCAATTTTTGACTTTGGAAAAATTGGTCGCAAGTAAGTCCGTCAATCCCAAAACATTAGCGATTACCTTTGATGACGGATACCAGGATATCTATAAATATGCCCTGCCGATTTTGAAAAAATATAATGCGCCCGCAACGGTTTTTATTATTACCGATTACATTGGGAAAGAGAATACTTGGGATGTCAATTTAGGCTGGATCCGGTATGAACACCTTAATGAGAGAGAAATTGAATCTCTAATCGATGCGGGGTGGGAAATTAATTCTCATGGCATATCCCATTGCTCCTTACGCGGACTCGATGAAGAGGGGATTATTCGCGAATTGTCACGCTCAAAAACCATACTT
Source organism: Fidelibacterota bacterium (assembly GCA_003527965.1). Lineage (GTDB taxonomy): Bacteria > Fidelibacterota > UBA2242 > UBA2242 > UBA2242 > DPVY01. The sequence goes on along the minus strand of DPVY01000057.1, from coordinate 11,425 downwards.
CAGGAACGTTTCCGGCAACCAGTTAGATTTTTTGCAATACCATTTGGAAATGTCAATGAACGGATTAGAAGGCTGGCTATAAAAACAGGTTATCAGGGTATCGCCGGTTTTTATCCGGTCAAATATTACAAAAATCCACTGCCACCCGGAATCATTCTCCGGCTGGCTGTTTACAGAACCGACTCTTTGAAGTCAATTAAACAAAAACTATCGAATAACGGTGCGTTATTAAAAGAGGTTCTTAAACAAAATGCAATTAATCTCTGCTCAAACGCTACAATTATAGTAAATTCTCTAAGATAACTTAAAATTTTACTTGACATATCAAATTTCTCTGTTTATACTTTTAAAGTAATGGTTTAAGTAAAGTGTAAAATGAAACGTGAAATGGGAAGGTCTATCAAAAAGTTGTATTACTCTATTGGTGAAGTTGGTGAAATAACCGGACTGAAACAGTATGTCCTGCGATATTGGGAAACGGAATTTTCTTGTCTTGCACCGTCGAAGAACCGCGCCGGAAATCGGACGTACAAAGAGAGAGACATTCTACTAATACAATTTATTAAACATTTGCTCTATGATAAGAAATTCACAATTGAGGGCGCAAAACAAAGGTTAAAATCTATCAAACCTGAAGATTTGCAGCGATTCAGTGAAACAAATAGCTGGGATGATCTTGATAATGAAAAATCCGGTGATGGTGATCTTCTCGAAACTATTCGGATGATCAAATCCGGTTTGAAAGAGATGTTGGAATTATTGACCAATTGGGAAAACGAATAGCTTTTTGTAGACTTCATAAATAAAATCGCTTAAATTACAGTGTTATTTGAATATCGGAGCGTGGCGCAGCCCGGATAGCGCACCTGAATGGGGTTCAGGGGGTCGGAGGTTCAAATCCTCTCGCTCCGACAAAATGAAGTATTTACGATATAATAAGGGAGCAATCGTACTCCCTTTTTTTTTACTAAAAAAAAGGTTTATTTTAAACGAGATAAAAGTAAATTTAGGTATTGAGTCGGTTGAGCCGATTAGATCAATATTTTAAAGGCTGGAAAAGAAAGATGTTTCAAAATGGCGCTATTTATTAAATATCATCCTGGAAAATATTCAAAAATGGAGTTCTGGCAGGAATTGGAACGAATAAAATCAGCCGGTTTTGACGGTTTGTTTTTTCCGGTATCCGCTCAAAAATCCAAGCTAAAGATAAAAGAAAAAACGGTTAATTATCCTTTGCAAAGTATGATCTCTCAGGCAAAATCACTCAATTTGAAAACGGGCGTTATATTAAATTGCTTTAACGATCCGGCGCTATACCAGAATGATAATTTCACACCACCCGGCACCAACCTGGGAGCATCGTATGTTCCCGAGTCTGACTATTACCCGATATGTGTAAATAATCCGGCCGGCTTGCAATCATTTCGCCAGATGATCAATAAAGTAACCGGAAAAATAGTTCCCGATTATTTGTACTTTGAACATTTTCGGTTCCCATTTCACTGGGAAAAAGAAGAATTAGATATACAGAGTCACATTCCCCCCTTTTGTTATTGTCCTTTCTGTGTAACGGAATTTAGTTCGGTCGTGGGAGAAATTGTGTCCACCGGCGATCAGATTCAGCAGATGATGCCGGAATGGCTGGAATGGCGCACCGAAGTACTGTTTAATTTACTTACCGATGTTATTGAAAAAGTTGCCGGTCGTTCTCAACTAATTATAGCACTGCCGCCGCTTTCACTGATTGACCTGCCCTTTACCACGGGTCAATTACCGCAGATGTTTATCGAAGAAGGCTGTTTTGTATCGCCACAGCTTCACCACAAGATCAAGGACAAAAACCTTGCCTGGATTGAGGACTTACTTGATCAGTACCAGCTGGATCTAAGATCAAACCGGCTTTTCCCGAGTTTTGAATATACCAATGAAAAGGAATTTGAAAAGTTGACAAACTTATCCGGAAAATTTCTGGGTACTATATTTCGCCGGTTGTCTGAATAAATCGGTCTCCGATATTTTATTTCCACATATTCTACAGATTAGACATTTAGATATTGAAAATTACCCTAAGCCTTATTATATTTTAGAAAGATATGTGTTGATAGGGGCTGTCAACCAATCATTTAGAATAAGACTGAATTGTAGATAAGGGAAATTATGGATATTTCCGTTATTTCATTGTTAATGCCTGTTAGCTTTTCTGCAGGGGCAGACGAAAATGAACAGGTGCAATATTTCAGGCAGGCGCTGGAAGCGCTGGGTAGCGCCAATGAATCAATAACCTGTCATCTAACGTTCCATTCAAAATATATTAAATTGCTAATCAACAATGATCCTCAGGCAGATAAGTTGATCAGGCGCCTAATCTCAGAAAAGAAATTACTGTGTGGACCCTGGTATTTGACGCCTAACGATTGCCTGGCAGGCGGAGAAGCGTTAGTAAAAAATTTACTCCTCGGTAATAAAATCTGTAACGAGGTCGGTGACATAATGAAAGTTGGTTACTCCTCATTGGAGTGTAGTAATAATTCGCAATTGCCGCAGATTTTCAACGGATTTAATATTGATACGGCATTTATTCCGATAATTAATAGATCCGATCTTCCTCACGAATTTATATGGCAGGGGATAGACGGTAGTAAAGCTATTGTCAAATGTTATTATTGTAAATGTCTATGGAGTGGAGAGGAATTAATTGTACCGGACAAAGGCGTGTCGCAAGAAAAATTTGATCCGACTGAAGCATCGAATATTCCGGCATTAGTCGTAGTTAATTTTGAACCTGAATTTGATCCCGGGCAGGTTAATAAACTCGTCGATATTTTGGATGTATCTGAAAATACCCGCACGGAATTAATTGCTTTACCGGATTTATTTTGGAAAATCAAAGAGAGAAATGTTGCCTCTAAATTAAAAGTTATCAAAAAAATATCGATTCCGACAGGCGATTCTCGTGGGGATTATAATACGCATAATTGCGCTCGAATCAGTGCAAAAAACACTCATATCGAACATTTATTGCAATTTTATTATGAACCTTTGAAGGTCATTCAGTGCCAGCTGAGCGATGAAATTTCAGGCTCTGAAATTCAAGGCTATTGGGAGTCGTTATTGTCGCTCCAAGACGCCGCTTCTCGATGTCCTGAAAATGATAATACTCAGAAAAATATTATCAACCGGGAATATCAGGCTCTCACAAACTCTATCAATAAATCCTATAGCGATACCGTCGCATCGATTTTTGAAGAATTGCGGCAACCCGCCGGATTTGATGAGCAATATTTTGCCATTGTAAACCCCTTGCCATATCGTCGTACGGAAATAATTGAGATTGATTTGGATTTGCCGGGTGATAGCACAGCCGAATATATATCCGTTGAAGATCATGCCGGGCAAAAAGTATCCTGTATAAATGATCCCCCGATAAATATTACGCCGGTATTTGAACATCAGGATGAGTCCCCCAAAAAGCGGTACCACTGCTTTCTGGAATTGACAAATATTCCGGCAATGGGATATAAGATTTACCGGGTCAAACCTGCTCTCAGAGCGCTTTCGCCCAAACGCAAAAACATCAGTACTTCAACAAACTGTCTCGAAAATAATTTCATAAAAGTATCCATAAATGTTAACGGTACTTTTGATGTCTATTCTAAAGAAACGGGCTCTGTTTATAACTCGGTTGGATACTTTTTGGATACGAATTATGATCATCATGGTAAATTGGATATTAGCCAACGAATTAATTCAAGGACACTTCAACCGACAATCAAAATAATCGAGAATAATCACCTGTATGCTGCTTATAAAATAGAATATAAGTATTTTAGACATGAAAACCGGGAAAATAACCGGGTCAAAATCACTCTCAGACTGTCACTTGACCGGTTATCCAGGTTCGTAAATATTGACCTGAATATTGTGGATAAAGCGGACAATCACAAGATTGACTATTATTTTCCGGCGGACTTCAATGTTAATCATGTATATTTGGATTCGCGTTTTAGCATTGAAGAACTCTCATTGTTGAAAATCTTAAAGAAAACCAGCCGTTTTTCCATGTCAATTAATTCACTAATCGCTTTAAGCAACGAAGTAGCCGGATTTACCATAATAAGCAATGAAATACGATCCGTTAATTTGCGGGTAAAACCCCGGGCTTATGTTGCTTTGCCAATATTAGATAAAAAACCACAAGCCGTAAAATCGGATTTGGAACAAACCGGCACATCAATTTTAAAATATAAACTTTCTTTTTGCCCTTATTTGGGAGGGGGAAATAGCGGCCAATTGCTGTTAGATGTATACAACAGAATATTTGAAGTTCGCCCGTATATTTTGGCTAACGCCACAACCCTGAAAAAAACTCAGATAGAATTTCTAAAGATTGAACCGGCAGACTTATGTTATTCCACTTTAAAGTTTGCGGAGAATAGTAGCAACGCCGTATTAAGATTTTTCAATCCTACCAGGAATATTATACAGGGAAAAATCCAGACCTATCTGCCCTTAAGAGCGGTAAATGTCTTATCCCTGGAGGAGCTTGTCATAGAACCCCTGGAAATTGAAGATGAACATCAGGTATCCCTGACAGTCTTACCCAGGAAGATCGTTACTCTCGAACTTAAGTTTTCTATGTAATAATTGCCCGGCATTAACACCCAGAGGTGAAATTGAAGAAATATTGGTTCGGAATTGCACTTTTATTAACCGTAATCCATGCCGGAGATGCCGAATGAGTCAACCTTGCGAAGGTTTCTCCAAAGGAGAACATAGACCTTACCCTCACGACTTTAGTCGGACCCTCTTGATAGAGAGCGATACACAAATTATTCGAAGTAAAAGCACACATGTTCTAGGGTTTCACCGGTTCACTGCCGCTGCAAATGGAATTCCTGAGTATCTCACCGTCGAGCCCCGTTTTTCTGCATTAAAAACCACAGAGAATGGAAATGAATCCGACGGTTGAATTAATCGAAGGAAGTATCACAACCCATTATCTCCTCTGTAGCGTGCATAGCATGTCACTTGAAGAATAGAATCTATACCGGTCAAAAACAACCATGAAGTTCTGCTGCCGGTTCCGTCAATGAATTAATTTTCAAAGATGAATAAAAGCGCCGGTTAGGCCGGTCATTTATCTAAAAACCGCCATAATACTCCGTTGCTTGCAACGGTTGGGATGAATGGCGAACGGGGGTATGGGGCGGTAGCCCCATACAGTTCTTTAAAAAATTCGGTGATGCAAAGCATCAAAAAATTGGCGTAATACCCCGCTGCTTGCAGCGATTGTGATAGGCAGTTTTTAGGATTTTTTTTATTTAAGCGAGTTTAAATAGTAGATTTTTTCTGTGATATCAGGATCGAAAATCTTAATTTTTCCTCTGCCGTATTCTTTTTCTATTTCAATATATTTAATATAGAACTCTAGGAAATTGTTGCTTAAAATTTCGTATATGATTTGATGTCCATATTGTTTTACTAATACTTTTGTCATTTGATATCCAATAGCGACTAGAGGTCCATTAGGGCTAAATCCCTGAGATTCACAATATTCAACAGCTTTTAAATTGACATCGTTGTAGAGTGAGAAGTGGATGGAATTTAAAAGATCTCGCCCAAATTTATATCCATCGGCGATAATCCAGGATTTCTCTTTTCCAGCAGTATAAGCAGATGTACCCTCAAGAAAAATTTGAAAAAGAACTTCATAGAATAACTGATCATAAATATTTATATAATTTCGCGCAATTATCTTATTAATTTGAATATCATCATCAGGTGAAATGTTGTTCATTTCCTTAATTATGTGTATCTGAATTTTACGGAATAATTGTCTCGAAATGATCCTTTTAAAAGCAGAGTAATCATTTTTTAGATGAACGATGTTTATTCCTATCTGTTTCTCCGTACTCCAGTTTAAAACACCCCAATTTACTCCCAAATCGATCTGATCCTGATATTTAAAGTCTTCCGGTAAATAACGTCCTATACGTGATTTAATGCTACTTATTAAGAAATCTTTGTCTGAATTAATCTCAGAAACGACTTCGTGATATTTTGTGGAATTCATATACAGATCGGCAAAACCAAAACAGTTCCAGGGATTTAACCATTTCCATATCATCGATACTGGATCGTTGCTGCCCGCGGTATATATGAATTTTGCCAAATCATCCGTATCGGGAAGCGGTTCGGGAATATATCCGATTTCTTTGCGGTTTTTCAGCATTTGCTGGAAGGAAGGGCGGTTTGCGATTTTCTTTGCGGTTTCCATTGTCATATTTTGATCGGTATAATGTGTTAGTACATCCATGACCGCTTTGGTATTTATGTCAATTTGAATATCGGGATGGGTTTCCGCTTTGTTAACTGCAGAAATTTCCTGCTTTGTAAATGTTTTGTTGTACTGAAAATTTGAACGTGCGATTATTCTGTCAATTTGCGTTCGCGTATTTGCCAGAAAATCCGCACAGGCAATAGTACTGTTAAAATTCTCCGGAATCGGTATTTTATTCGGATTTTTAAAATAATCGGGAATATATCCATAATACCCGCCACCGGATTTATTCTGATCACTTTCGATTTTTGACAGATGAGTGATATTCGATGGATTTTTTAATGAACTTAACTGAATAAATAGAAAACGGGCTTCTTTAAGAGAAAGATTTTTTTCCAGATTATTAATCTGTGCTATTACTTCTTCGTCCGAACTTTGTTTTTTTAACGAGTTCCAGTTCCAGTCACTGCTGAAATCAAATCCATAACGGTTTCCGCAGGCGCTAAGACCAATTAAAATAATAAAAATGATAAAATATTCAAGTTTCATATCAATCTCCAAAACGTCAAATTCCAATTACTGAATGGATTGTAAATTTATTGATTGATATTTCAATAGCCAAACACAAATCGGAAAATAATCACAAAAACAGATTAAACCTCTTGATGGAATCGTCCCAAAGGGATCCCTTTGGGACGATTCCATCATCTCTTGAAAATTGAAAAATATTGATAAAATTACAGTTGTTAGTTAGGTTAAATAACTTTTTTTGGATTATGACTTGACTTGGTAATTGTAAGGTAATAAATTCTGTCGAGTAGGATGAAGATTATAGTTAGTTGATAAGGGGTAAATAATACGGAAACATATGTAATCTTTGCTGTAGGGAGAAACCGCTGATTTTTTCCATCAAAATTCAGAATCATTCTGGTCTCGCTGGATATGTTTTTAACCATATAAGGAGAAGTTTAAATATGAGGAAAAATTTATATCTATCCATTGTTTGTGTTGTAATTGCCGTCAGTGGTCTTTTTGCCGGTACTACAGGGAAAATTGCCGGGCGAATCACCGATGAGCGAGATGGTACGCCACTCGCCGGTGTTAATGTAGTGCTGAAAGGTTCCACGATCGGAGCAGCAACAGATTTTGATGGTTATTACTCCATATTGAACATTCCTCCGGGAACTTACACGGTCAATGTATATATGATAGGTTATTCGACTTATACGGTCCTTGACGTGCGGGTAGAGATTGACCTGACAACTTTAATAAATGTTGAGATGAAGACGGAGGTACTCGAAGGTGAATCTGTGGAAGTATTTGCCCAGAAAAAGGTAATTCGTAAAGATGTTGCCGGGAGTCAGCTAAGTATTACTGCCGATGAAATCGAGACACTGCCGGTGTCAGATGTGACGGATGCGTTGGGATTGAAAGCCGGTATTACCTCGGATCTCGAAATTCGCGGTGCCGGTGCCGATCAGACAATGTTTATGGTTGACGGTATTGTTATGAGAGATGAACGAACCAATAGTCCGATGAGTACATTGCCGATGAGCGCTATGCAGGAGGTATCGGTTCAAACGGGTGGTTTTGGCGCCGAGTACAGTAATGTCCGGTCAGGAGTGGTCAATATCGTCACCCGAGAGGGAAGCAAGGACTCTTACAGCGGTTCATTTACAGTTAGATATAGTCCTCCGGCAGAGAAACATTTTGGTAAATCAGCTTACGATCCGAATTCATTTTATTTAAGACCATTTCTTGATGAAGATGTCTGTTGGACAGGAATAGACAACGGAGTCTGGGATTCTTATACTCAGAAACAATATTATCCCTTTGATGGCTGGAATTCAATTTCTCAGCAAACGCTTCAGGATGATGATCCATCCAATGATTTGACTCCTCAAGGCGCCAAACAACTTTTTGAATGGCAGTACCGTAAGAATGGTGAAATCGACCTGCCGGATCAAACCATTGATTTTGGCTTTGGCGGTCCGGTTCCGCTGATTAGCAGCCAGTTTGGTGATCTGCGATTCTTTCTGTCTCACCGCAGTACCCATGATATGTACTTGATGCAATTGGCTACGGAAGGTGTTTATGATCAAAATACTATGCTGAAGATGACGTCTGATATGTCCCCTTCGCTAAAATTAACTTTTATTGGAATGTATGGTGAAAAGGACGCTACGTCTTTATCACGTAGTGGTGGAACGGATATTTTCGACTCTGAATATGATGTGGCAAACGTCGTTGATCGAGTTGGATTCACGATTCCCTGGCGTATATACGGGGATATTTATTTCTCACCCACGAGGCGCTTCTATAATACTGAGTCTATTATTCTGAATAAGATAGTTAATGCCAGTTCTTTTTATAAAATTCAGTTAAAACGCTCTGAGAATATATATCGGACTGGTCCTATGGCCTTGCGTGATACATCCAGAGTGAATGAAATTTTTCCGGGCTATTTTGTTGATGAAGCTCCTGACGGTTTTTGGCCTTATAACCTTGCTTCTGTTGAAGGTGGTTTATCGTTGGGTGGTGCCGTTAGCACGGCGCGGGACAGCAGTAAATATACTACCTGGACTGCCCGTTTTGACTACACTAACCAGATTAATTTCCGGCATCAGATAAAGGCTGGTTTGGAATTTGTCAGGGATCATTACGAACTGGAATTTGGTATGGTCAATTTATTTCTTCCTGAGGGTAACACCTGGACATCTTTTGAGAGATCACCATTTCGCATCACCGGTTATTTAGAAGATAAAATTGAATTTGAAGGGCTCGTTGCCACGCTGGGTTTAGTGTCAGAATATGTCAATTCCAACGGAAAATGGTATGATGTCGGGATTTACAATAGTGATTTCTTCGGTGGCGGTTATGATTACGACTTAGAAAAAGTGTACAAAACAAAAAAAGTGAAACCACAATTTTACCTTAGTCCTCGGGTTGGGATTTCACATCCGATCAGCGCTACTTCAAAATTGTATTTCAATTATGGTCATTACCGGCAAATGCCGTTTGCCGAACGCCTATATAGAATGCAGCGCTCGGCTATTGATCAGGTGGATTATATTGGTGATCCCGCTTTAGAACTGGCCAGAACAGTGTCCTACGAATTGGGATTAGATCAGTCAATCGCCAATATGTATCTAATCCGTATGTCAGGATATTATAAAGATGTGAAAAATCAGCAGGATTGGACTCAAAACCATAGCAGTGACGGGAAAGTCAACTACTATCAATTGACAAACAACAGTTATGAGGATATTAGAGGTGCCGAAATCGAAGTGACGAAAATGTATGGCGAATGGGTAACCGGTATGATGAATTATGAATACCGGGTAAACTCTTATGGATATTTCGGTTATCATGATTACTTTGAAAATCCGTCAGAACAAAGAGAATGGCTAATCAACAGTTATAATCCTTATCAAACGAAACCATTACCTGTGCCGCGGTTTAAATCCTATATTGATTTTCATACACCACGTGATTTTGGACCGGAAATCCTGAACCAGAAGTTTTTTGCTGACTGGCATCTGAATGTTATTACACGTTGGACCGCCGGTTCCTGGATGACCTGGAATCCAAACAACATGAAAGATATTCGGTACAACCTGCAATATACCAGTTCCAAAGGATTGGATCTTAAGATTTCAAAGACATTTAGATCCGATCGTCTGAGTATAAAGGTATTCGCTGATATTAATAATGTGCTTAATTTTAAAAACTGGTCCAACAATGCTTTCTATAATAATTACGATTATTATGACTATATGTACTCACTGCATCTGCCGCAAAATCAGTATGATAGGCTAGGTTACCAGGGGGTACCCGGTGATGACAAACCCGGTGTATACCGAGACGATGATGTCGAATTCCAGCCAATCGAAGCAGTTTCAAATCATACGACCTTGAGCAATCCTAGCGGAAGAGCAATTTATTATAACTACAATACTGAACAATATATGAAACTGGTCGATGGTCAATGGGCCCCGGTAGATAAAAAAACGATTGATGAGATAATTGATACTAAAGCGTATATTGATATGCCCAATCAGACCTACTACACTTTTCTGAATCCAAGAGACATATTCTTTGGGATGACCATTTCGTTTGATTTTAGATAAAAAAATGAGGAAATATTATGCGAAAAACATTTAGCATGAAAAAATATCCGGCAATCATTCTATTGACTATTCTTATGATTGTGCTATCGTTACCACTTCAAGCCGATGATACCAAGTGGATTGCGGTTGGTCAGCTGCATAACTGGTTTTCCAGCGGCGGCTGTGAGATTGAAGTGGGTCGGCGTCATGAGGTTCGTGATCAGCAGGACGGATTTCAATATCCGGCGCTCTATTCCAGTCAGGATATGCAAGCCGCTAAATCACTCTGGTTTGGTGCAAAAAAATACAATGATCCTGTAGCGGAAAAAGAATTCAGCTATAAAGTAGTCCATTGTGGTCCTCGAATTCTCAATGAAACCTCTGAATTTATTCCTCAGGACTTTACACTCTACGGAAAATTTGCTCATCCGGAAGTATTGGTAAATGGCGTTCCCGGATCACAGACTATTTATCGGGATATAGATGTAGTTGTTGATGAAACTTTACCAACAGACAGAATGTTGCACAATGTTGTCAATACATCGATGGGTATTACCATGACCCGTAAGATTTATGCTATATCTCAATCCTATCACAACAATTATTTTATCTACGATTTTGAGTTTAAAAATACGGGAATATATGATATAGACGGAAATGTAAAAAACCAGGATCTTGAAGATGTGATTTTCTTTTTTCAATATCGTTGGGCGGTCTGCAAATACATGGGCTCTTATGGTTTAAATTATGCACCTCAGGACGCAACCTGGGGAAAAAATACTGTTAACGAAGTTCTTCATCCGGACTATGGTGACAGATACAGGGCGTCCTATGCGTATCACGGTTTACATTCACAATTTGAGGGCGACAATATCGGAGCACCTAACATTGGTACCAGTGGAACCGGATTTCTTGGAGCTGCTCAGATTCCGGGAGTTGTGACAATTCATGCCGATAAATCGGCGAGTGATCCTAATGATGATCCCCAGCAGCCCAAACATCAGATTCCAATTTATTCCGATGCTGATATTACTCA
>DPVY01000054.1 GCA_003527965.1 Fidelibacterota bacterium | reverse complement strand
CCACTTAATTTAAGAAGGAGCCTATTTTTATTTCCACCACGAATAAAAAAGGCGTCAGAAAAGAAGAGTCCGATGAATAGGAAAGGTACGTTCAAAGTAATAAATCACGGGACTGTTCCTGAAAACTAACTTCCTGCAACCCGAATTCATTCGGATTATTCTTTATCCGGCATAGATGATCAAATTTCCCCCAAAGGAATCTCTTTGAGACAATTTCAAATTTCCAATTTCTTTTCTAACTCCTTCACCCGATCCCTCAATTCCTTGATCCTGAATTCCCTGTCAACGAACAGGCTATTGAAGCGCTCCAACTCGGCGGTGCGCTCCCGAACCAGTTTTTCCAGGTGATCGCGGTATTTTTTTATTTCTTCTTCCCTCTCTTTGCGCTCGGTGATGTCTCGGGAAATGAAAAGAAGCTGACCCCCCACAATGTTCCCGACACTCTGAAGATAAATCCATTTCCCCGATTTATGCTTATATCGGAATTCAAGTGTTTCGGTGAAATTTGCTTCTTTCCCGGCAATCAGATTTTTTAGTTTGTAACCGATATACTTTTTTACCAGGGGTAATAAGAATTTTTTATCTTCGGGATGAATAAAATCGAAAACAGATCTGCCCAGCAGTTCTTCCGGCTCATAACCGCTCATAGCTTTTGTTGAAGGGCTTACATAGGTATAAGAAGCTTTCAGATCAAATGTTTGTAAGGTGATAACATCGCTTGTGTTTTCTGTGATCAACCGGTATCTGTTTTCTAATTTCTGCTTTTCTTCTTCGGCCTGCTTCCGCTCGGTGAGGTCATGGAGCACCTCGATAACCGAAATAACCTCCCCATTCGAATCCTTGACCGGTGAACAATTGACGATAAAATTGATCCGGCTTCCATCTTTCAATATGCCCTCTTCTTCTGATTTTCTGGGGACTCCATCTGTAAATGTTTTTCTGCCTATACATTCGGCACACGGTTTTTTCAGCCATTTCAGCGCCTCGTAACACTTTTTACCTTGAACAAACTCATATTGTTCTTCCGCAATCGGGTTTGCCCGGGTGATAGAAAGGTCTTTGCCAAAAACAATGACCGCATCGCCAATACCATTCAGAATCGCCCGCTCCTTCTCTAACAATTGCCTGATATCACTTGTGCGCTGCTCTACCTTCTTCTCTAAGGTCTCGCTGTATGCCTGTAGTTTGTTTGCCATGATTTCTTTTTTTTCAGTCAGGAAGGCAACCGTCGTTCCGACAACCAAAAACATGAAAGCCCGTACAATATCCGCTCCGACAGATGTCGCAAGCGGACTGATTGCATGTGAAATCAGCAGGGTCACTGCAAGAAATACCGCAACTGTTATGCCTCTACGCTTCCACCATAAGCTGCCGAGTATTATCGGTATGTAGAATAAATGCGTAAAGATAACCTCAATCTTCAGAACAAAATGAAAATAATAGGTTGCCACCAGACAAATGAAAAGTAGAATTCCAAGAATTGTGATTCTGGACAATTCTTTTTTAATAAACTTTTTCATAGCTATACCTTTTTTTTGCATTAATTGGGTATTTCATATTACAGGGCTCCTGACATAGGATTGTCCCGACTTGGTCGGGATCGTTAATAATAATTGAAACTCTCCTCAGAAAATCGTGCCGTAGGCATCCCTTGCGGGATAATAATTAATGCGACTTTTACAAGAGGCTTCATAGCGATTATTAAAATACATTAAGACAGCACCCAAATTTATTTGGGTGAATAGGAAGACATCTACAACACGGATGAACCGATTCATTGGTTTATCAACACCTCAAAAACCACTGAAGTGGTTATTATATATGGAGGTATTTGGTCCCTTCATTTCACCACAATGAATTGTGGTGTTATCTCAATCCTGACTTGGGATAAAGTCGCATTAATTTTTATCCTATGTCAGGAGCCCCGTATTAAAAAAATAAAACTGCCTTTTCATCGGAGAATTTCAATTAATGTTGTTCCGATAACGGCGGGATTTTCAGCGACAGAAATACCGGCTGATTTTAAAACCGCGATCTTCTCCTGGGCAGTTCCCTTTCCTCCGGCAATGATAGCGCCCGCATGTCCCATTCTCCGTCCGGGCGGCGCCGTACTTCCGGCAATAAATGCAACAACCGGTTTCGAAAAATTTGCCTTAATATATTCTGCCGCTTCTTCCTCGTCAGTGCCGCCTATTTCACCGATTAATATTACCGCCTCTGTTTGCTCATCTTCTGCAAATAAAGGCAGCAGATCAATAAAAGTAGTGCCAATAATCGGATCGCCCCCGATACCGACACAGGTGGATTGCCCCAGTCCCAGTTGGGTGACCTGATAAACAGCTTCGTAGGTCAGGGTTCCGCTGCGGGAGACAATTCCCACCGAACCTTCTTTATGAATAAATCCCGGCATAATCCCGATTTTCGATTTTCCCGGCGAAATAATCCCGGGACAATTGGGCCCGATTAATCGGGTTTTCGATCGATCGACAATATGTTTGACTTTAATCATATCCTGAGTTGGAATGCCTTCCGAAATACACACAACCAGGTCCAGCCCGGCATCACAGGCTTCCAGGATAGCGTCGGCAGCAAACCTTGGCGGCACAAAAATCACACCGGCATTCGCTCCGGTTTCCGAAACGGCGTCCCGGACGGTATTGAAAATCGGCAAACCCTGCTCCGACTTTAGCCCCCCTTTATCGGGCGTCACACCGGCGACAACACGGGTGCCATATTCCAGCATCTTGCTCGTGTGGAAAGCGCCTTCCTTACCGGTGATTCCCTGCACAATTACTTTTGTGTTTTCATTTATTAATATGCTCATCGGTCCTCTCCATCAATTATTTACCGCGGCGACCGCCATCTGCGCGGCTTCCCGAAAGTTTTGGGCTATTTTGAAATCAAGAGTCGATTCGGCGAGTATTTTTCTGCCCTCTTCTGCGTTTGTCCCCTCCAGGCGCACAATCACCGGAATTTTGATTTCCATACTCCTGAGAGCTTCAACAATTCCGGCCGCAACGCGATCACAACGGACAATTCCCCCGAATATATTGATCAGAACCGCTTTAACATTTGGATCTGAAAGCAGAATCCTAAAACCGTTAGCGACTGTTTCGGATGAGGCTATACCGCCGACATCCAGAAAATTTGCCGGTTCCCCGCCATAATGCTTGATGATGTCCATAGTCGCCATCGCCAATCCGGCGCCGTTCACCATGCAGCCCACGTTTCCATCCAGGCGGATATAATTCAATTTATATTTGGAAGCCTCTATTTCAGACGGTTCTTCTTCGCTATAATCCCGGAGTTTCTGATATTCGGGATGTCTGAAAAGGGCGTTATCATCAAAGGTAATTTTGGCATCTAAGGCGATTATTTCTCCCTTTGCGGTAATTACAAGAGGATTTATTTCTACCAGGGAGGCGTCGGTTCGACGAAATACATTATACAGAGATTGCAGAAATATCTTCCCTTTCTTTGCGGTATTCCCTGCTAATTTCAATTCATAAACAAGCCGGTTAAATTGAAAATCCTGCATCCCAAATCCCGGAATGGCATATTCTTTAAAAATCTTTTCAGGCGTATACTTGGCAACCTCTTCAATTTCCATACCGCCTTCAGTAGACGCCATTATTACCGGGAGGGCGGTTTTTCGGTCAATGACTATTCCAACATACAATTCCCGCCGAATATCAACCGCATCTTCAATCAGCAACCGATTTACTGTTTTTCCCAATGGCCCTGTTTGCGCTGTAATCAAAGGATTTCCAAAAATTCTATCAATAGCTGCGCTTGCTGCCGCTGCCGTCCTGACAACTTTTACGCCGCCGCCCTTACCTCTGCCTCCGGCGTGAATCTGAGCTTTGATAACACAGGGATAGCCGGTTGATTCAGCAACTTTTAACGCCTCCTGTTTTGAGAATGCAACCACACCTTGCGGCACCGGCACATTGAATTCCTTTAAAATATTTTTTGCCTGATATTCGTGAATCTTCATAAACGCTCCTCGTTTAACTAATACAGGTTGCTTTCAGGGCGCTATCCGGCGTCCCCGGGCCCCTTTCTGGGGAGAATTGTCGTAAACTTCCACGACGTTATAGACCGCAGCAATAAAGTTTTTTGAAAATTCACCGTGAAAATAGCTGTGGATTAAATTTATATACCGGACGACGTCTCTTTCATAATCGGACAGATTCGGATCGTCGGGGTGGATCAAACGCACAATCGCTTTGATTTTATAACTCGGAATATCCAGAAATACAAGAGCCGCAACCGGATTAAGGATCTGATTTAAGAAGGTCTGAGTCGTAAACCCGGGAGTAGCATAAAGTTCCAGCGAGACCTGTTTGCGCATGTCGAAAATATCAGCTGCTTTTGCATACATCGCCGTTAAAGTATCGAGTTTGGCGGAAAAAGGATTGTCTCCGGTATCTTCCAGCATTTTGATAATTGCCTTTATTTTCTCCCGCTTCGGCAAAAAGCCCATGCCCTTAACAGCATTATTAATTTTGAATTGAGAATCCTGGCGCTTTGCACCGTAAGACGCCACCATCGCATTGTGCGGTCCGGACAGCTCCGGCGGCTGATGTTTGCGAAATCTTTCCATTGTTTCCAGGCGTTTTGTAACACTCCACTTGGTAAATTTTTCCGGCAAATCTACGGTTTTATACTCTTGCCACCGATTATCGACTTTAGCCCGGATAATCCCCTCCGCTTCCCGCGCCATATCGACTCTTTCCTGTACACAATAGCCCTCACGCCAACAGTCCATGTCCTCCGCTCCATAGCCTTTATCCTCTACACTGCAAGAAATTCCCGTAATCAAAATTACCAATAACAACAAAGCGCTAATTTTCTGCATTATTTCCCCTCTCGCCATTAATAAATTATCTGCTCTTATCGAAATTGTGTAGCACTCGACTCTTTCCGTCTTTTATTCAAAGTGAAATATTCATCAATATGACTTTTCATCTAACCCGGACAAGCCAGCCCCAAAAAGGTAAAGAAAAACATTTGAGAAATGAGAAGCTGATCTTCATATTTTGGAAAGATGCTGGATAGAAAAAAAAACAAGTATCCAGTATCTTTTTTGAGTTGACAAACATTCTGTCCTCCGGATCAACTCCGGCTTTGGTCGTTCATCGGTGAATTATAACGGTATCAGCCGCAAATTATTTATTCAATACCTCTGAGACGGTATTCAACAAGGTTGCTATCTCACACGGCTTCCGAAGAAATTTATATTCTTTTTGAGTAATTTCTGATAATTTTATTTTTTTATCAAGGTACCCGCTCGCTAAAATTACCCCTATTTCGGGTTTGCGCATCCGCAGTTCATCAACCAATTCAAGACCACTCTTCCCCGGCATAACTATGTCGCTGATAACCAGATCATAATTGCCGTTTTCCATGGTAAAGCGGATAATGGCGTCCTCCGCATCGATCGCGTTAGTTACATCAAACCCCTGCATAGTCAACGCATTGTAGAATAAGGAACGAAGCGCATCGTCGTCTTCAACCAATAATATTCGTTCACTCTTTCCTCTTTTAAGTTTTGAAGATTCCAATTTATTCGTATCCAAAAACTGAATCTTTTTCGAAGTTGGAAAATAAATTTTAAAGGTTGTGCCCTCCTGCAGCTTGCTTTCAACCTGAATAAACCCGCCGTGCTGTTTGACAATACCATATACAACCGATAATCCCAGTCCGGTGCCTGTCTCCTTATCTTTTGTAGTGAAAAAGGGTTCAAATATTTTACTTAATATTTCCTCATCTATTCCAGTGCCCGTATCCTGTACGGTAAGACGAACGAATTCCCCCGGATAGCTGCCGATAATCCCGATACATTCATTTTCATGCAGCTCTACATTTTCTGTTTTTATCAATATTTTTCCGCCCTTAGGCATGGCGTCTCTCGCATTAATCACTAAATTCATGATAACCTGCTCAATATTGCCCTCGTCTCCTTCGATATTTGGAGGTTCCGGGCTCAGGTTCATGTCAATAACAATATCTTCCCCGATAAGACGCTGTAACATTTTCAGCATACTTTCAATTACCTGATTCACATTCAGAATACTGAGGTTTATCGGTTGTTTTCTGCTAAAGGTCAGCAGTTGCCGGGTAAGTTTCGCCGCCCGTTCACTGGAATTTTGGATCTGTTCGAGATAGATATCCAGATCTCGATTATCTTTGTATTTCATCCGGGCTAATTGAGCATTTCCCTGTATAACGGTCAACAAATTATTAAAATCGTGAGCAATTCCCCCGGCAAGGTTGCCGATGGTTTCCATTTTTTGAGCCTGTTGAAGTTGGCTTTGCAAAAGAGCTTTCTCTTTTTCCGCCTGTTTACGTTCCGTAACATCTCTCACAGATATTATCTCAGCCGGCTTGTTTTTCCATATCGTAGCGGCAGTTGTAAGTTCAATTGGGATCTCTTTGCCGTCTTTACGAACCAAAACGCACTCAAAATAGCCGGGAGTATGATTTTTTTCAACCCTTCTCTTTACCCGTTTCATTATTTTATTTTTATCTTCGGAAGGAGTTAAATCGCGCACGTTAAGTTTTAACAATTCAGATCTGCTGTAGCCCGAAATTTCGGCGGCTCTTTTATTAGCATAGAGATAGTTGCCCGCGGCGTCATTGATCAGGATTCCGTCAAAGGAGCTTTCCACCAGAGTTCTGAAATTCTCTTCGCTTTTGATCATGGCTTCCTGCGCAGCCGCCTTTTGGGTTTCAGCCAGTCTGCGCCTCTTTTTCTCTTCCGATTCCCGCACAGCTCTACGGACTGCGGGAATCAGACGACTTATGCGCTGTTTCAACACATAATCGGTGGCGCCCATCTTTAAAGTATCAATGGCTAATTCTTCGCCCAGGGACCCGGACAGGATGATAAAAGGGGTTTCCGGGTATTTTTCCATAACGATCTTTAAGGCATCAAAACCATTGAAACCAGGCAGACTGTAATCCGACAGGATAATATCATAATCGTTATTTTCCAGGGCATCATGAAACTGCTGCCGGGTTTCCACTCTTTCAATTTTATCCAACAGCTGCTCTTTTTCCAGAATGGCTTTGGCAAATTCAAAATCCGTCACATTATCTTCAAGATAGAGAATTTTTAATTTCTTCATAATACACTACCTTATCGTAAATATATAATGTTGCCTTTTTTCAAACAACACCACAACAATTTAATAACTCTATCAATCCAGCCTCGGCGGCACCTCATTTAAAATCGCCCAGAAGGCGCCTAATTCTTTGACCGCTTTGACAAATTCGTCAAACCTCACCGGTTTCACAACATAAGCATTGACACCCAGATCATAACTTTTTATCAGATCCGACTCCATTCGTGAAGATGTCAGTACTACAACCGGAATAGTTCTTAATTTTTCATCCTGCTTGATCTCGCGCAGCACTTCCAATCCGTCAACTTTCGGCATCTTGAGATCGAGCAGCACAACTACAGGATTGCCTTTTGGGCGGTCAGTATATTTACCACGATAATACAGATAATCCAAAGCCTCCGCACCGTCGCGCACCACATCCACCTTATTAACCAGATTATTCTCTGCAAGAGCGTTCAAGGTGAGTTCAATATCGTTTTCATTGTCTTCTGCAAAAAGAATTCGACCGAGATTTTTCATTTTCGCCTCTGTTATTTTCTCCTGTTGAAAATAAGTATTCTTTAGCTAATAATCAATTGAGATTTCTCAACAAACCAATTTCCGTCCGACGAAGGAGGATTGAAAATTGGTTTTCTTATCGAACCTGCTCCACCGGGAGTTCTCCGATGTATCGGAGTCCCCTGTAACCTGCGGAAAAGTCGGATGGTGTTTTGTGTACTTTTCCATCATCTCACATCAAAGGTTAGCTGATTCCTCACTTAATCTTAACCTTAATCTTATCCAATTCTTCATCAAGCGCAGAAGACCAAATTTCTAATTTCTAATTTCCAATTTCGCCTCCAACTCCTTCACCCGATCCCTCAATTCCTTGATCCTGAATTCCCTGTCAATAAAAAGGTTATTGAAGCGCTCTAACTCAGTATTTTTCTCCTTCAGCTCAGCGGTTCGTTCTTTCACCAGCTCTTCAAGGTGTTCACGGTGTTTCTTTAGTTCTAATTCTGCCTTTTTACGCTCGGTGATATCACGCCAAACAACATGAAAACATTTTTCATTAATATCTTTTTCTTTAATAGATGTTAGTATTACTTCTACTGGGAATTCTTCTCCATTGGCTCGTTTATAGACCCACTCAAATCTATGATTTCCTTTTTTAAAAGCAATTGCATCCATTTCAGCAGATTTTTCTTCAGACCGTCTGCCGTCAGGTTGGAACTCCGGTGATATATCGGCTGCCTTACAATTCAGGAACTGCTCTTTTGATTTCATATGAAGCATATTAAGGGCAGCTTGATTAAAATCTATAAATCGTCTGTTTTTATAAATTAAAATAGCGTCAGTAGATTTTTCATACAAACTTCTATATTTCTCTTCGCTCTCTCTCAGTGTATCTTCCATCCGCTTGCGCTCGGTAATATCTCTGACAAATTCAACTGCACCGGTTATTTCACCCGAATCCCGGTCTTTCATAGGATAACTAAAAAGTTCAATATATTCTACAGGTGAACCGGGAATACCTGGAACAATGTCATGTTCAGTCTGCCCGGATT
>DPVY01000043.1 GCA_003527965.1 Fidelibacterota bacterium | reverse complement strand
ATCATACTTTAACGAAATAACCAGTGGAACCGGTTCTTTACCTAATGGTTATGTTTGGCAGATGGAACCTGGAAATCGCTCCTATCTGAAAAACAGGCTTTCCAATCAGAGTTTTGAGCAGATTATCGAAAATCTGATGGACCAGCAGCCTATCGGGGCCCATTTTATTGTCTCTGCATATTCGGGATGGTTACCCTTTTCGGTTGAGTTTGATGCATCGAAATCGACCGTGGAAGGGGATCGGTCTATTCAGAAATATCTGTGGGATTTTGGTGATGGTGACACTGGTGAAGGAGAGGTGGTTACCCATGAATATACCATAACCGGGATGTTTGATATTCAACTGACGATCATAGATAATATTGGTGATACTTTACGTACCACCGAACAAATCCAGGTAAGTGATCCTGTATTTAGTCCGGATCACTATTTTGGAAATGTGGAAAATTATGTACGCTTCCAGAACGATCTCTGGTCTACCCAAATTGACGAAGAAAATTTACGCCTTCATTTGAGCAATGCTACTCGTAGTTCAGATATTTCGCTACCCGGTTACACTATTATAAAAGATAGCCTTTACTTTGATTTTACTCTGAATATCACAACCCGGATAGATGAAGATCTGTCGCTGAACAGTCTGGCCGAATACACAATCATATTTGGTTATGAAGATGAGAATAACTACAACTACATGTTAATGAAGCAAACTACTTCACGCCTGGTCAATGTAACAAATAGGCAGAGTATTGATATGGGACGGGCCACTCAGATGGGAATACCCGATGAGCAATATCATAAGGTGACCCTCAATCTTTCAGATGACCAGCTAACAGTAATCCTTGATGATTCACTTTTTCTTACAACAACCAGTTCGAGATTGAAAAAAACCGGAAAGATAGGCTTCGGTTCTTCAAATTACGCTGTCTTCTTTGATGACATTGCGGTCGCCGGAGACGCGATACCAGCCGGCATTAATCATACAAGAAATATACCGGGACATTTTAAATTGTGGCAAAATTATCCCAATCCTTTTAATCCATCAACAAAGATCCAATTTACGTTGTTAAGAGCAGAAAACGTGAAAATTGAGATTTACAATAGCCGCGGTCAAAGACTGAAAACGTTGGTCAATCGGCTTATGCCGGCGGGGTTCCATGCAGTAGTATTTTCCGGTGAAGACATGGTTTCAGGTCTCTATTTTTATACAATGCAGGCTGGTGAATTTCATGATGTGAAAAAAATGGTATTACTGAAATAGGGACTTAATGAAAATAAATAGGTATAGAAACAAAAAATTAAACGGAGGTAACTGAACATGTTTGTAGTAGAATCTTATTTTGTTGCTGTGGTTATGTGTATCATCACAATGATTTGTTGGGGATCATGGGCTAATACCCAAAAGTTGGCAAGTAAAGAATGGAAATTTCAACTATTCTACTGGGATTACTCCATTGGTGTATTACTTCTTACTCTTATTTTGGCGTTCACATTGGGGAGTATTGGAACTCAAGGGAGAGGTTTTCTTAATGATTTAAGTATGGCTAAAAGCGCTAATATTTGGTCGGCTTTGTTGGGCGGAATCGTTTTTAATTTTGCTAATATTTTACTCGTTGCTGCCATAGATATCGCTGGTATGGCGGTTGCCTTTCCTATCGGGATTGGATTAGCGCTGGTAATCGGCGTAATTACAAATTATGTAGCCGCACCGATTGGTAATCCAATTATTCTTTTTATCGGCGTTGCATTTGTTGTACTGGCTATCATCATCGATGCAATGGCTTACGGTAAGCTACCCTCTTCAACTGAAAAATCTAAATTAAAAGGATTGGTCCTTTCCATTATCGCCGGCATTGCAATGGGATTTTTCTATCGATTTGTTGCGGCTTCCATGGCAACAGATTTCGCCAATCCCGCTGTTGGTAAATTAACACCGTATTCAGCTCTTATAATATTTTCGGTAGGTCTCTTAATATCAAATATAGTTTTTGTAACCATAATAATGTTCAAACCATTTTCCGGAGATAAAGTGGCGCCCTTAGACTATTTTAAGAAGGGAAACCCAAAACTTCATTTGATCGGCATAATAGGCGGTGTTATTTGGAGTATTGGAATGTCCCTAAGCATACTTGCAACCGGAGAAGCTGGTTTTGCTATCTCATACGGATTAGGTCAGGGAGCAACAATGGTTGCAGCCTTTTGGGGTGTCTACATTTGGAAAGAGTTTAAAGATGCCCCGACTGGGACAAATAAACTGCTTAACATAATGTTTGCGCTGTTCATTATTGGTCTGGTTATGATCATTGTGGCAAGGGTTGTATAAAAATCGAAAAATATATTACACAGAGAAATAAAGATGAAGAAAATAATTAACCCTGTAGCAGTTTTGATTTTGATTCTTACATTAATTAGTTGTAGTTCTAAGACAGGTTTTAGAAAAATTTCTGTCGAAGAATATCGGAGTAAAATGAAGGCTGGGTGGCTTGGTCAAATGGCCGGCGTAGGTTGGGGAGCTCCAACGGAATTTACATATTGCGCCATGATCATTCCCGCAGATAAAGTGCCTGTCTGGGAACCGCACATGTTAAATCAGCAATATCAGGATGATATTTATGTTGAAATGACATTTTTAAAAACTCTTGAAGATTATGGTTTTGATGTCTCAATCCGGCAGGCCGGAATCGATTTTGCGAATAGTCGCTATATGCTTTGGCATGCCAATAAAAATGGGCGATATAACTTACGTGCGGGAATTGCACCTCCATATTCAGGCCATCCCCAATACAATGCGCATGCTGATGATATTGATTATCAGATTGAAGCGGATTATTCGGGCTTGATTGCACCGGGATTGCCTCAAACGGTAGTGGAGTTAGGTGAAAAGTTTGGTCGGCTGATGAATTACGGAGATGGATTATATGGCGGACAGTTTGTTGGAACTATGTATGCAGAAGCGTTTTTCGAAACCGACATTCTTAAAATAATCGAAGCCGGCTTGCGCTGCATACCCGCCGAAAGCCAGTATGCCGAAGCTATTCGAGATGTGCTCAATTGGCATAAAGCCGATCCCGATGACTGGAAAAAAACCTGGCAACTGATTGAAAACAAGTACAATCTGGATCCGAATTATAGGAGATTCAGTTGCACCGGCACAGATGCTTCATTTAACATTGATGCCAAAATTAATGGCGCCTACATCGTGATGGGGCTTCTCTATGGTGAAGGTGATATGGATCGAACCATTATCATTGCAATGCGTTGTGGTCAGGATTCTGATTGTAATCCTTCCAATGCAGGAGGAATTCTTGCAACGTCGCTGGGTATAGAGAATCTTCCTGATAAGTATAAGATCGGAATTGATGATACCACAAAATTTTCCTATACTGCCTATAATTTTCCAGCCTTAATTGATGTTTGCGAAAAACTCAGCCGGGAGGCTGTCCTTCGATCAGGTGGTCGTATTGAGAAAAAGTCGGGAATTGAGTATTATATAATACCGAATCAAACGCCGTATCCAATCCCACTGGAACAGTGTTGGGCGCCGCAAGAAATCAATGAAGATATCCATTATTCTCAGCAAGAGATGGCTGGGATTTTTTACAGGGTTAGAAAGCCGGAAGAGTTTGTCAATGTCTGGCAAGTAGCAGGCCCATTTTCAAAAGAAGGCGTTAAAGGAGTTGACCTGATCGATATGAAGTTTCCGCCGGAGATTATTAGAGAATTTCCGAAATGGAAAAAATTGCCTATGGGTGAGTCCGGATTAAGAGCTGATGAAATTGATCTGGCCAAGTATTTTGGGCAAGAAAACTGTGTCGCCTATTTACAAACGAATGTCTGGATTAATAAAACTCAACAAATCCTGTTCGAACTGGGCTCCGATGACGGAGTAAAGGTATGGTTGAACGATCAACTTGTTCATAGAAATAATGCTGTGAGAGGACATGAGCCGGGTCAAGATGTCGTGAATGTTCAATTGGAAAAAGGCTGGAATAAAGTGGTGATAAAAATTACACAAGGAGTTGGCGGTTGGGCATGTTCTTTGGCATTAACAGATTTAGATCATAATGTACTTAAAGGTTTGAAATATCGGTTGTGAATAGAAGAAAGTGTTTGATTTTATTTAAAGGTTTAATTAAGTGCGAGGAATAAATGAGAAGTCCTAAAATTGTTGTTATCGGAAGTTCAAACACGGATATGATTATTCAAGTTGATAAAATCCCCGTACCCGGTGAAACCGTGCTGGGCGGTAAGTTTTCGACGGCGGCGGGTGGCAAGGGTGCCAATCAGGCTGTGGCTGCTGCGCGGGCCGGCGGCGATGTCACGTTCATTGCCGCGATTGGGAATGACTCACTGGGCTGCCAGGCCTTGGAGGGATTTGCGCGGGATGGTATCAATATTGACTATGTCAAGCGTGTTAAAAATGTGGCTTCCGGTGTAGCCTTGATCTTTGTCGGCAAGGATGGTGAAAACAGTATCGCGGTTGCTTCAGGAGCAAATGCAGAACTCGATCCGGATTATATAGGTCATTATAAATCACTGATAACCCATGCAGAGATATTACTTATGCAATTGGAGACACCTATTGAAACTGTCAGGAAGGCC
>DPVY01000274.1 GCA_003527965.1 Fidelibacterota bacterium | reverse complement strand
ACGATGCCTCGGCGATTTCCTGGGCGTCTCCCGCCTTGACGACTTTAAATCCGAAGTCCCTGGCCATATCATAAAATTCATCAACCGGTGATAATCCGACGGCAATCAGAAGGGTGTCGACTTCAAAGGTTTTAGCGGTATCCAGAATCGGCTGATAATTTCTATCGACTCTGGCAATCGTTACCTTCTCTACTTTGTCATTGCCTTCTGCCGAAAGAACCGTATGGTTTAAATAAATCGGGACGCCCATGCGTTTGATTTTGTCGGCGTGGACTTTATAACCGGAAACATTATTTAGAATATCACAGATCCCCACCGCCTGGATTCCGGCTTGCAAGGCATGGTAGGCTGCAATCAGACCGACATTTCCGCTGCCAACGATAAAAACTCTTTCCGATGATTTTACCAGATCACGGTTTACCAGGGTCTGAAATGCACCGGCGCCGTAGACTCCCGGTAAATTATTCCCCGGGAAGATCAGTGATTTTTCCCGGGCGCCGGGCGAAACAATCAGACCTTTAAAATCAATAATCGAATAATTACGGTTATTGATAAAAACACCCGCTTTCCGATCTTTAAATATTCCCACAACAGCTGCATTTGTATAGACGCTGACATTGGGATAATTCGACAATTCAGATTCCAATATTGCAGCAATGTCGATCCCCCGGGTGCCGGCATAGCAGTCTTCGATGGAGCCGAAAAATTTATGAGTCTGGAGCAATAATTTCCCCCCCAGTTCGGCTTTATCGTCAACAAGAATCACAGAAAAACCAAGTTTTGCGAGTTCAATGGTAGCCGTCAGACCGGAAGGTCCGCCGCCAATAACCAGCACGTCGCATTTTTCAACAATTTTCTGATAATTTTCAAGAGGATGATCGTCGGCAGGCAATTCCGGAAGATGGAACAAGGGGTAGGTTTCCATACCTTCTTTTAATGGTGTAACGCAGGATTTCAGTGGAAAACCGTCTATTATCATGGTACAATGGGAACATTGTCCGTTTGCGCAAAACAATCCCTGGGGAGTATCGCCTTTTTTATGAATGTTAAATATCTGGATTCCGTTGGCGATCAATGCGGATGAAACAGATTCGCCTTCAAAGCCGAATAATTCTTTACCTTTGAAAAAGAAACCGACTTTTTTTCTATTTTCGGGAATCTCTAAAACAGGATGCCTGCGGATTCTGTGCATTAGCTCCTCTCAGTATTATCAATATAGACACATAAAATAACCTTATTAAAACGACAAAATGTATGCCAGTTGTGCATAATAGTCAAATAGAGAAATACACATGTTATTTTATTGAAAATATCATAAATTAATCTCATTAATAAATGCGGTTTATGAGTATAGACATTATCGGGGAAATACTAATCATGAAACATTTTATTTTATTGATCGAGGCGCTGCTGGCGCTTGGGATTATCGGCGGCTTTTTTCAATGTTCCGGCAAACCGAGGTATTATGAATTGATTGAGAATGGGGAATTTAAAGCGGCGAGACGTCTGCTCAGGGAAGATCTGTTGCCAAACCGGAATTTATCCGATGGTCTGCGTGCCCGCCTTGATTTTGAATTGATTCGTATGGACCGCATCGAGAAGGACTTCACTCTTTCGGAAGAGAGCGTTTTGGAATATATTCGGAAGTATGTTCCTGAAGTTACTCCGGAAAATTTGAGAAAATGGGAAGCGGAAAAAACCCTGGAATACAAAATTATTGACGGTCAAAAACGGTATTTTAATAATGCTCAGTATAATCTCTTCCGGTTGGATAAAGAATTGAAGGCTATAAAGGAAAAAATTGACGCTGAAAACAGCGGGGCGGCTCAAAGAAAAAAATTTCCGCTGGACGAACATATTAAAACGGTGATAGATAAGGTGGAAACAACAGGCCGCCGCTTTGTTTGTCCCGTTAAAATGCTCATTAAACAGAGTTTAATCGTTGATCAGGATGTGGTTCCGGCTGGTGAAATCCTGCGTTGCTGGATTCCATTTCCAAGAGAAATTGACCGGCGGCAGACCGATATCGCGATCCTGTCATCGGAGCCAAAGGAGTATTATCTGGCTGATAATAAAAATATGCAGCGGACGATATATTTTGAGAAACCGGCAAGAAGCGGTGAGCCAACGACATTTTCTGTGGAGTATACCTACAAATCCCACGGTGTCTATGTGCCTGTTGATCCGGAAAAAGTTTTACCGACGCCGGACAGAAAGGATTTGAATTTATATACCAGACCACGACCTCCTCATCTCGAATTCACGAATAAAATGAAAGAATTATCCCGCTCAATTGTCGGCGATGAAAAAAATCCCTACCGCATTGCCCAAAAACTTTTTGCGTGGGTGGATACGAATATCACCTGGGCATCTGCCAGAGAATACTCCACATTTTATAATATTCCCGGCTATGTAATTGAAAACCGGCATGGCGATTGCGGGATGCAAACCCTGACATTTATGACATTATGCCGGATGAATGGAATCCCTGTAAAATGGCAATCGGGATGGGAGTTTCAGCCACCCGACGACAGTATGCATGACTGGGGCGAAATCTATTTTGAACCATACGGCTGGGTTCCCATGGATGTGACATACGGTTTGCGCAAAACAACAGATGAAAAACTGAAATGGTTTTACCTGTCTGGTATGGACAGCTATCGCCTGATATTTAATGACGGTTTCAGTATGGAATTTGATCCTGAAAAGCAATTGGTTCGTTCGGAAACTATTGATTCTCAGCGGGGCGAGGTTGAATGGAACGGCGGAAATCTATATTTTGATAAATGGAATTGGAATCTGGAATGGGAAATTCTGGATTAGATTCTAAATAGCGATCCGATTGTGTATATGAAAAAGACTACCCGAAAGTGGCTGATTTCGTTATTGATAGCCTGTTCTGCCGTTCTGTTAGCAATGGCGGGGGCTCGTCTAAAACTTGCTGAAAGTTGGGAAAACCAGGTTCAGGATATCCTTTACCGTAATTTCCAGGTAGAACGTCATCCCGAAGAGGCGGTGATTATCGCCATTGATCAAAACAGTCTGGATTATTTTCAGAATAATTTAAAACTGCTTTGGCCCTGGCCGCGGGAGATGTATGCAGTTGCCACGGAATTTTTGGCTCATTGCGGCGCTAAACTGATTGCCTATGATATAATTTTTGCCTCGCCGGATATCGAGCGGCTCAATGTTCAGGCGGAATATTCCGATTTGCGATTCGCCCGGGCAATGGAGCAGGCGGGAGATGTTATCCTGGCGGCGCAATTAGAGGATTCTTCCCATTATGACAATGAATCATTAGTTGATAGTATGAAATATTCTATTTATTATGACGGACCAGAGCGGCTGGTACGCCAATATCCGGGAGCTACGCTCCCGATTCGACTATTTCAGGAGAGTATGGCGATGCCCGGCGCCGTTAATTATTTTGCGGAAGATGATGGCGTCTGTCGCAAAATCCCGTTGCTTTACCGATATGAAAATAGTCTTATTGCCCATATGGCTTTTGCGGCTACCATGCTGTATACAGGAGAAAAGGGCATTGTTTTCGATTCTCTCAGACATCGCTTAGTTGTTGCAAACCGGTCGATTCCGGTAGATCGGAGCGGCAATTTTGAAATATTCTGGTATGGCGCCGGCGGACCGGGACAGACGTTTAAATATGTCTCTTTTGCGCAGTTGATTGATTCCTATCTGGCGCTTCAAAACGGGGAAACTCCGCTGATTCCCAAAGATACTTTTAAAGATAAGGCGGTTTTTATCGGCGCCACGGCTGCCGGACTTCTTGATCTGAAAACAACGCCTTTTAGTCCGATCGAGCCCTATCCCGGAGTTGAAATCTATGCGACGCTCTTTTCCAACATTATCCGCAACGAATACATTGCCCATTTCAAAGACAGCGTCTGGATTTTAGGAGCGGCTTTCGTTCTGCTGCTGTTAGGCATGTGTTGGCAGCAATTATCCATTTTAAAATCTTCTATATTATCGCTACTGGTGTTTCTGGCTCCTCTGATCGGTTCCGTATGGCTGTTTCAATCTCAATTACTTATTTTCCCGGTTGTCCGTTCTGAAATTGCCTTGATTCTGTCGGTTATTGCGGTTTTGGTTTTAAATTACCTGACAGAGGGTCGCGAAAAAGCGTTGGTTAAGAAAGTTTTCAACCGTTACCTGCATCCGGCGGTAGTAGAGAATATAACCCGGGAGCCCGGACGGATTGAAATGGGCGGCAAGGAGATTGAAGCCACGGTTTTATTTACCGATCTGCAAGGATTTACCGGGATTTCGGAACTCTTTACAGCCCATGAAATCGTGCAGCTTCTAAATGACTATTTTGAAAAAGTAGAAAACATCATTTTCCGAAATAACGGTATGCTGGATAAGTATACCGGCGATGGCGTAATGGCAATATTTGGCGCGCCGATTGAGTCGGGAAACCACGCTATGCAAACCTGCCGGGCGGTCATCGATTTTCAAAAACTATCGAAAATGAGCATTGAAAAAGCCGGAAAACGGGTGCAACTGATTACCCGGGTGGGCGTGAATAGCGGGAATCTTATCGTGGGCAATATCGGCTCAAAAAATCGAATGGATTATACCGCGATAGGCGATACGGTGAACCTTTCGGCGCGTCTCGAAGGCGTCAATAAACTTTACGGAACTCAGAATATTATCTCTGAAAGCACTTATGAATATGTCAAAGAGCAGATCGCTTGCCGGGAAATAGATTATATCCGGGTTAAAGGGCGGGATAAACCGCTGCGTATTTTTTCCGTGATCGGTGATTTGGAGCTTATTGATAACGAAATCCGTGAATTATTATCTATACATAGCAAAGCATTACAAAAATACCGGCAACGAGAGTATTCGGAAGCGATTAATATATTTTCTGTTCTCCTTAAAAGAAAACCGGACGACGCCGTCGCCAAAGTCTTCATCGAACGGTGTCGACAGCTCATTGGAAATCCCGAACTTATTGATGAAAAAGGAATTTTTAATATTACCGTAAAATGATAAATTCATTACAATAAACAGGAATATCAAAATGAGACGAGTAGTTACTATTTTA
The DNA here is from genome assembly GCA_003527965.1 of Fidelibacterota bacterium. Classification (GTDB taxonomy): domain Bacteria; phylum Fidelibacterota; class UBA2242; order UBA2242; family UBA2242; genus DPVY01. Next base: position 5,530 of record DPVY01000274.1, on the reverse strand, counting down.
ATGATGTTGACAGTTTTTATGTTAGCCCAGGAGGATGCCCGGATTGGGCGTGATAACACCCACTTGCGAAAAGGACCCGGCAGTTTTTATCCCTTGATCGGAATTCTCCAGGAAGGTGCAAATGTGCAGATCGTCGTAAAACAAACCGCCTGGACGAAAGTGCAGTGCGGCGGCATGAGTGGATGGGCCTCCAATAATGCCCTGTCCGGTTCTTCAAAAGCGGCATCGGGTTTATCTTCGCCGGGAATCCCGGAGGACCGACCGACAATGATTTCACGGGCGTCCGCCAGCGGCGCGGTCAGGGGTTTTGCCATGACCTATTGGAAAAAACATGCTGGAAATTTAGAATTTTCAGATCAATATGATGCCGCATTCTTCCAGCCCCCGGAATATGAAAAATTTCGGGAAGAGACTTACAGAAACCGCAAACCGGAAAAAATTAGGAAGCGATACAGACGGATAAAAATTGAGAATAAAGAACCTGAAATCGACTCCTATCTTGAAAAATTAGGCTTTGCCGTGGCGGGACAAATTGCCGGGAGCGGACTTGAGACAAATCAGGCTCAACTGAAATATGTCAATATGGTTGGAAATTTGGTTCTGGAAAACACGCCGCTCTACTACTATCCTTTTAAATTCTATATCTTGTCCGATGAACGAGCGGTTGCCTATGCGGCGCCCAACGGGATGATCTTTTTATCCCGGGGATTATTGAAAATTGTGGAAAGCGAAGCCGGGCTGGCTTGTGTGCTGGGGCATGAGATTGCCCATGTGGTCCAGCAGCATGGCTATTCCGAAATGACTAAACGCAAAACCCAAATTGTTGCCGGGGATGCGTTTGACGAATTAGAGGAAGCGCTGCCCGACGGGTTTAGTGATGATGAATTGGACGATTTGGCATTTCAAATGTTCGAAGCTGCCACTTCCCGCCGACAGACTAAATATGAAGACGAAGCGGATATGCTGGGCGCCATTTATGCTTACCGGGCGGGATACGAGCCCAATGATCTGGTAAATGTATTGAAGTCCATAGAGTCAATGACTGACCGCAACTTTTGGCATCCGGAATCCAACTGGCAATACGATGCGATCGGGGACCGGGTTGAAAGAGTATCGGCATTTATTGAAAAAGAACTGGACAAGAGCCCAAACTGGAACATTTCCAACCGCCAGCGATTCCGGTTGGTCTTTCGTTGAAAGATTTATTAAAATAGCAGTGTCAGGCGTTGGGTCTGACACTGCTATTATATTTGAATGAATACGCGAATAAAACATCTGTCCGGAATTCATACTGCCGTGCTTTTATTCGGTCTGGCGGGACTGTTTGGAAAATTAATTCCGGCAAGCCCTGTCACGATCGTCTTTGGGCGAACGGCTTTCGCCGCGGTCGTTTTATGGGTCGTCATCAGAAGATACCGGATCAGTTCGAAATTTCAGAATCGCCGCGATATTTTCGGATTCCTATTGATGGGGATGCTGTTGGCGGTGCACTGGCTGACCTTTTTTCAGGCGATCCGGGTTTCGACGGTGGCTATTGGCTTGTTGACCTATTCCAGTTTTCCGGTTTTTGTAACGCTGCTCGAACCGTTTTCGACAAAGAGTCATCTCCGGTTCAAGGATCTTCTTTCCGCCATTATCGTCATGGTCGGGTTGATTGTAATTATCCCGGAATTTGATATTCGAAATAATATTGTACAAGGGATTCTGTATGGAATTATTTCCGGTTTCACCTTTGCCCTGTTGACACTCTTGAACAAGCAATATACAGCGATTTATTCATCTATTCGAATCGTCTTTAATCAGGATGTTGTCGCCTGTATTCTGCTGTTACCGTTTTTTATTTATCAGTCGGATCAATTGACTATTGTGACGGTAGGTTATCTGGCTGTTTTGGGAATCTTCTGTACGGCGCTGGCGCATACGCTGTTTATCTTTAGCATGAAGAAAATTCGCGCCCATACTGCCGGAATAATTGCAGCTCTGGAACCGGTATACGGGATTTTACTCGCTATGCTTGTGTTAAACGAAATGCCTCAATGGCGGACGGTTCTGGGTGGTCTGATAATACTGGGAACGGTATTTTATGTTACCTTGAGGAGTGAATAATAGTGGTAATTAGACCCTATTCGAATTCGGAGTAATTTAAATATTCAGAAAGGATGTGTATGGAGCCTTGTCTGTTTGAAGAATTTACCGGATTTTCGCCGAAGACCTTCATTTTTCTAAAGGGGTTACAGACTCATAATAATAAAGCCTGGTTTGAAAAACATCGGCAGGATTATGAGCAGTATTTATTAGATCCAATGCGGCGCCTGGTGATGCAATTGGGGGAGTTTATGCTGACTATCGACGGGGGATTTGAAACCACTCCGGCGGTAAATAAGACGATTTCACGGATTTACCGGGATACCCGCTTTTCAAAAGATAAGTCACTGTTCCGGGCGAATATGTGGATCACATTTAAGCAGGCAGTCAAAGACTGGCAGAGCAAACCGGCATATTTTTTTGAACTGTTTCCCGATAGCTATCGCTATGGTCTGGGATATTACAGTGCTACTCCGGCGACGATGACAAAGTTGCGGGATAAAATAGACGAAGGATCAAAAGATTTCAAAACCGTATTCGCGCAATTTCAGGAACAGGATGTTTTTACATTGGCAGGAGATAAGTACAAAAGAATATTTAACCCTGATCATCCGCCGGAAATCCTGGAGTGGTACCAGCGCAAAAATCTCTATGTCGTCAGTAATCATTCAATAGAAGAAACACTCTTTTCAGTGGATTTGCTGGACGAGCTGATTATCAGTTTCCAATCAATATCGTCGTTATATCATTTTTTAAAGAGTTTATAATGATTGAATCAATTTACAATAAAAAGCTCAAGTCCGCGCCGGGCTTATATTCCACTGCATTCTGTCCGGGACGCATTAATCTTGCGCCGGTAGTGCCTTTGAGAATCATTTTATCACCGTTAATAAGCAGTATTGCGCCTTCGCGAAGCCCGATGACGGGAACATCGTTGAAAACATGAAATTCTTTAATCCGGGTTTCACGGGTCTCGCCCATGTGTTTGGAATTGGGATCGGGATCGAGGTAATGGGGATTGAGGTTGAAAGGAACCAGCCGGAGCGCATCGAAGCTCGGCGGATACATGATCGGCATATCGTTGGTAGTCATGATGCTCCGGCAGGCGACATTGGAACCGGCGCTGGTGCCGATATAAGGCTTGCCCTTAGCGACTTCCTCCCGGATCGTATCAATGAGGCTGCTTTGGTATAAACCGGCAAGTAACACAAAGGTATTCCCGCCGCCAATGAAGATCGCATCGGCATTACGGATGGCGGCTTTCATGTCTACGGTTTCATGAACACCCGACAATTCATAGCCCATTTTAGCGAAACGCTCCCGGGCAATTTTTGTATAACCATCATGGCTGATTCCACCGGGTCGGGCGAAAGGAACAAAAATAACCGTTTTGCGCTTTGCGAGGAATTCGCGGATATCGGCTTCGCAGTGATCCAGATAGCCACTGCCGTGGAGAGTGGAATTGCTGATGAGGAGAAGGTTGCGGGTCATATAGGGTCCTTTCTTATTAATTCACTATTATCGCAAATTTAAACTCTACGTAGCATGAATGCAAAATAGAGAATCATTGCAGCGACACAGCGTGTTGTGTTCAGGTGGTTATACAGTGTAGTAAATGACAAAATACGAGTAATATTCACATATATACTTGATAAATACATAATGCGTCTATATATTTAACCGAAATGTGAAAATATTACGGAGAATGAGATGTTAATTCAATTTAGTGTGGAAAATTTCAAGTCTTTCAAAGACGAAGCAATTTTGAGCATGGTAGCCGCTTCAATTACAGAAAATAAAGACCATGTAATCAATAAGGTTAATCCGCCTTTATTGAAAAGCGCCGTGGTTTACGGAGCCAATGCCAGCGGTAAAAGCAACCTGGTCAAAGCGATGCAATTCATGAAAAGCTTTGTACTCGGTTCCTCAAAAGAGACCCAGGCTACAGAAAGTATTCCCTTTTCTCCTTTTAGACTGAGCACGGAAACAGAGCATAATCCATCTATCTTCGAAATCGTGTTTATCTATGACGGAATCCGCTATCGTTACGGCTTTGCCGTGGATGGCAAAAAAGTTCATACCGAATGGCTTTATTTTATTAAAAACGTTCGCGAACTGGAAGTATTTACGAGAGACGGTCAAAAATTTAATTTAACAAGCCATTTTAAGAGTGAAGAACCACTTGTAAAAGCAGACAGAATCCGTCCGAATGCGTTATTACTTTCCGTTTCCGCCCAATTTAACGGTAAAATTGCTACGGATATTTTGAAATGGTTCCATCGATTCAACGTTATTTCCGGGTTAGAGCCTGGTCGGTTTGAGCCGTTTACAATTAAGTTTGCAAAATCTGAAGCTGGGAAAAAAGCAATTCTTGGTTTCCTGAAAAATGCGGATGTGGGTATTGAAGATTTGAAAGTTACAGAAGCGGAAATTGAATTTGAAGACTTACCACCTCAAGTAAAAAAAGTATTTGAAAAAGAATCGGGAATAGCATCAAAAATTGACGTCAGGACGTTTCATAAAAAATTCGATAATACCGGCAGAGTTGTAGAACTGGAAGAATTTAATATGAATAATGAGGAATCAGCGGGAACACAGAAGTTCTTTGCATTGAGCGGTCCTCTTCTCGATACAATAAAAAACGGCAAGGTTTTAGTAATCGATGAATTGGATGCCCGGCTGCATCCCCGGATGATCCTGGAAATCTGCGCTATGTTCAATTCCAAAGAGCGTAATCCTAACAATGCCCAGTTGATCTTTGTCTCTCATAATACCCGGCTTTTGGATAAAAATCTTTTCCGGCGGGATCAAATCTGGTTCCTTGAAAAGGACAAGCAGGAAGCCTGCGAATTGTATTCTCTTGTTGAATTTCAGGTGGACGGAAAAAAGATCCGCAAAGATGCTTCGTATGAAAAAGATTATCTTCGTGGTCGGTACGGAGCGGTCCCCATTGTCCGGGATCTGGATGGTGATTATGGGGAGCGATGACCTTTTCAAAAAGAGAAAACTCAGGGCTTTAATATTACGTCAACGTCGAGAATTAATTCGATCGGAAAAGAAAAATATCCTGATTGTATGTGAAGGTGAAACCGAGAGATTATACTTTGATTCATTTCCCCTAAAATCGGCAAACCTTAAAACTATAAGCACAGGATCAAATACCAAAACTTTGATTAAGTATGCCAAAAAAGAATCGGAAGATGCGATAAAAAGAGATGAATCCTACGATCAGGTCTGGTGCGTTTTTGACAGAGATTCTTTTTCAAAAGAGCAGTTCAATACAGCGATACAAATGGCGGAATCGAGTGGATTTCAAGTTGCCTGGTCTAACGAAGCTTTTGAATTGTGGTATGTTCTGCATTTCGAGTATTTGAATACCGGGATTACAAGAGATCAGTATTGTTAGAAACTCGATACATTAATTGGTAAAAAATATGAAAAAACC
>DPVY01000329.1 GCA_003527965.1 Fidelibacterota bacterium | reverse complement strand
CAGCTATCCCAATCCATTTAATTGTTCAACAACCATTGAGTATGAGCTATCAAAAGATTCCTATGTTGTTCTAAAAATCATTGACTTTAGAGGAAGGGAGGTTAAAACAATCGTCGACGAGTACCAAACAACGGGAAAATATTCCCTTTCATGGGATGGCACGGTTAATGGTATCAGCCAGCCCAGCGGCGTCTATTTTTATCAGATTGAAACAGGAGTATTAAAACAAACGAAAAAAATGTTGTTTTTAAAATAAGGAAGATCAGGAATCATGAAATGCTTTAAATATATTCTTTTTATTGTGTTATTTATAAATACTTTCTATGCCAGCGCCCCTGATACACTCTGGACCAAGACGTATAGTGGTATACCACCTACCTCAACAGATTACGGCCGTTGTGTCCGGCAGACAGATGACGGTGGATTTATTATTGCCGGATACCACACCTGGTCTGGAGGTGCAGGACTTTGGCTGCTTAAGACAGACATTAACGGTGATACAACCTGGACTTTAAAAAAAGAACCGGGTGATGGTTACGAGATGCAGCAAACTAAAGACAAGGGATATATTGTTGTAGGGGCTGGACTATTAAAGGTAGATTCATGCGGTAATATTTCCTGGGTAAAGAGATTTGATTATTCCTGGTTTGGAACAGGACGCAGCGTTCAGCAGACATTGGATGGCGGGTTTATTATAGCTGGAGATACAAGGTATTCTGACGAAAAAAGTCATGATATTTGTTTAATTAAAACAGATGAAAATGGAAACACAACATGGACCCGAACCTATGGCGGGAGTTCTGTCGAACGAGGTTTTGCCGTACAACAGCTTTCCGATAACGGCTATATGGTCATTGGTTATACCGCATTTTATCCCAAATCTTTTGATATCTGGCTCATCAGAACCGATGATCAAGGCGATACCTTGTGGACAAAAAATTATGGCGGATTTGAAATTGAGCACGGCAAAGCCGGTCAACAAACATCCGATGGCGGATTCATAATATTAGGTGAAACCACCTCCTATAGCGCTGGCCGCTATGATATCTGGCTGGTTAAAACCGACGCCAAAGGTGACACTTTATGGACCAGAACTTATGGCGGAACCGGTCAGGAAAGGGCCTGGGATGTGCATCAAACATTCGATGGGGGTTATATTATTGCCGCTTCGACGGAATCCTACGGCGTAGGCAACTCAGATGCCTGGATTATTAAGACAGACGCTCAGGGCGATACACTCTGGACAAAAGTGATGGGCGGAACTGATTATGACCTGATTTACTCAGTCAGGCAGACCTGGGACGGCGGCTATATTCTGACGGGGCATAAAGCCGCACCGTATAAAATGGGGCCTGGTGGCGACCTGTGGCTGATTCGATTAGCGCCGGATACAGTAACGAGTATCGCTAAAAATGAACAATCCATGCCGAAAGAATTTACCTTACATCAGAATTATCCTAACCCCTTTAACCATTCAACAACCATTGAATATGAAATATTTAAAGACGCTCGTGTTATTTTAAAAATCGTTGACCTTAAAGGAAGGGAGGTTAAAACAATCGTCAATGAGTACCAAACAACGGGAAAATATTCCCTTTCATGGGATGGCACGGTTAATGGTATCAACCAGCCCAGCGGCGTCTATTTTTATCAGATTGAAACAGGAGTATTAAAACAAACGAAAAAAATGTTGTTTTTGAAGTAGAATCAAAAACAATAGAAAAATTTGGAGGAAAAGATGAAAAATTCAAAGAACATCGTGTGTTTCATTGTTTTCTTTATGTTTTATGCATCGTTACTTTGGGGACAAACCGGACGGCATGAAACATTCAAAACTAATGCGCTGAACTATCTGAAACAGAGATCTAATCAAATTCGAGGCTCCGGAGCCCAACAAATCGGTTTTTCACATCGACGTACAAACATTGATAATTTCGGTTTTGGTCATTCCCGCTTTCAGGTATTATACAAGGGAATTCCAATCTTTGCCAATGTAATTATTGTTCATTTTGATAAGAGCGATAATGCCGTACGGTATGGCGGCGGTAAAATACCCGATATGGATTATAATTTATCTGTAGAACCTGATCTGACAGCCGAAGCAGCTATTGAAATTGTCAGAAATCAAATGGATATAGGTGCCCAAACGAATCTGCTGGATACAACACTTATGATCTGGGACGGAAAACTCATTGACCCCTCTTTAAACAGTATCAATCTTGTCTGGAAAGTTGAAATGATAAGTTCTGATCCACCTGGAGAATGGATTTATTTTATTGATGCGCATTCCGGGCAGATCGTTAATTTCTTCAACAATATTAAATTTGCATTAAATCGGAAACAGTATGATTTAGAGTGTTGTACCTATTGGAATACTTCATGCTACCCTGGAACATTTTTGTTTGGCGAAGGCGGATCTAGCAGCGACCCGGACGCGCAGGGTGTATATGAGAATCTTAAAATTGTTTACGATTATTTCGATTTAAATCATGGCAGGGATAGTTATGATGGTGGCGGTGCCACGATAATATCTTCGGTTCATGTTGGTGATTATTATGGCAACTGTGGATTTCAAAATGCATTTTGGTGGGGTACTATACAGCAATTTGGTTATGGTGACGGAGATAAATATGCCCAGGTTCGTGATGTAGTTGGTCATGAGTTTACGCATGCTGTAACAGATTATACTGCTAATCTTTATTATGGGTATCAACCCGGCGCTATGAATGAATCATTTTCGGATCTTTTCGCCAGTCTGATCGATGATGATGATTGGCTTATGGGTGAGGAGTTGAACGGCGGCGCTATACGTAGTATGGAAGATCCAACACTTTATAATCAACCTGATCATATGGATGATTATCTTAATACTTCCAGCGATAATGGTGGAGTACATACTAATAGTGGTATTCCTAACAAGGCGTTTCATTATATTGCAAAAGCTCTTATAGAAAAATATGGAGAAAGTGGAGCAGATAATGGTTGGGAACGTGCTGGCAAAATTTATTACTATGCTCTGGAAAACCTGCTTTCGGAATACAGTAATTTTAACAATCTGAGAACTGCTATTCTTAATGCGGCAAATATTTGTTACCCTGATAATGAATATATCCAGGATGCCATCTCCCGCAGTTTCGCGGCAGTTGGAATCGGGGATTGTGATATCACGCTTACTGGCACTCTGGCTCAAAGTGAAACCTGGGATGGCTTTGTGCCAGTTATTGGTGATATTACGATACCAGCCGGTAAAACCTTAACAATTGATCCTGGTACTTCAATATTTTTTAAGTCAAATCACGATTATGAAAGTAGCGGATATTATTCATCGAAAACAGAAATTATTGTGAATGGTATACTAAATGTGATTGGGAGTGAAAATTCGATGATTAAATTTACTTCGATTATAGATGATCCAAATCTGGATGATTGGGGAGGTATTATTATTAACAGCGGTGGTAGTTATACTTTTGACTATGTTAAGATGTACGGAGCATATTATGGGATTAAACCTAATTATACTTCCGGAACGATTTCAAATTCACACTTTGAGCAAAATTATATAGGTACCTATTTATATCATGCAAATAGTAGCAATATCCATAATTGTGAATTTATCGATAATCAATATGGAACCGCAGCATTATATTCATCAAATTTGAATTTTCAAAATAATTCTTATGACAGTAATGATTACTACGGAATTTATTTTAACAGGTCAACCGGAACTTTTAAGAACAATGTTATAGAAAATAATTCCATACATGGATTTTATATCAACAATCAATGTGATGTAGATATGAATACATGGTTTGAATATGATGATGAACCGACAATAAATAATACAATTCAAAATAACGCAAGTGATGGTATGTGGATAGGTGATGGGGATATTGATATAGGAACATATTTAAATATTGGTACTGATTTCAGGGGAGGATTTAATTATTTTAACCATGGCTCTGGTTACCTTGATATTAGGTATCGGGGTGATGATGACATGAAAGCTGAAGCCAACTGGTGGAAAAACATGGCTATAGATTGGGATTTTGGTGAAATAGACACCGATCCAACAGCAAGCTCTTGATTAACGTCAACTATTTTT
>DPVY01000208.1 GCA_003527965.1 Fidelibacterota bacterium | reverse complement strand
TTTTTCTGAAAATAAAAGTGCTAAATGATATTATTGGAATCGTTAATGATTACTATGTTGAAGTTCCGGAATGGGAAGATGTAATGGAGGGCGCCTATACCGGTCTGCTGGAAAATCTCGATCCCCACTCATTTTATATCAATAAAAAGCAGCTATCCGGAATAAACGAGGAATTTACCGGAAAGTTTGAAGGCATTGGGATCGAGTTTGATGTTCTCGATGGCTATATCACAGTCATTGCTCCAGTCGCGGGTGCTCCCGCAGAAAAAGCCGGCATAGAAGTGGGCGACAAGATTGTCAAGATTGAAGGTGAATCGGCTTATAAGATCAAACGGGAAGATGTTTCGAAGAAATTGCGCGGACCCAAGGGATCGGCGGTTACCGTAACAATTCGCCGCCAGGATATGGATGATTTTGATGTGACGATTATCAGAGATGAGATACCGTTGTACAGTGTGTCGGCGGCGTTTTTAATAGATGACAGCACCGGGTATATCTTTGTAAACCGCTTCAGCGGTACAACTGCCGAGGAGGTAAGTGTTGCCTTAAAGCGTTTGAGTGATGAGGGTATGAGAAGACTCATTCTGGATTTGCGCAACAACAGCGGTGGTCTGATGGATCAGGCTATCGATATTGCCGACATGTTTATTGATGGTCGGCAGAAGATTGTCTATACCAAAGGTCGCATCAGAGGCTCCAATGAAGAGTTTTATTCCGGCAGAATTGACGGGTACGGCGACATTCCGCTGGTAATACTCATCAGTCGGGGATTGGCAAGCGCCAGTGAAATTGTTGCCGGCGCTGTTCAGGATTTGGACCGCGGTTTGATTGTTGGCGAAACGAGTTTTGGCAAAGGACTTGTCCAGCGACAATATCCATTGAGAGACGGCTCCGCGGTTCGTTTAACCGTAGCCCGGTATTACACTCCGAGCGGAAGATTGATTCAGAGACCTTATGATGGAAAATTAGATGAGTATTATGAAGGATTTGCAGAAGAAAACAGAGATTCATTATTAGCCGTAGAAGATTCTACTAAGATTCGCCCGCAGTATCAAACAGCCGGTGGGCGGGTTGTCTATGGCGGTGGCGGCATTACACCGGACTACTCCATCAAATTTAAGCGGGACCTTTCCCGGGAAACCTATAAACTGCTTCGTCATCCTTCCCGGATATTGTTTAATTTCACGAATCGCATCGTCGAGGATAATAAAAAATATAAATCAAAAAAAGAGAAGTTTTTCAGTAAATTTGAAATCAGCGACCGCGATTTTGAAGCCTTTTTGGAATTAGCCAAGGAGCAGAAAATTAATATAGATCTGGAAAAAGTACGCCAAGATTCTGATTATCTGAAAATGTTACTTAAGGCAGAACTGGCCCGGGAATTCTGGGGCTATGACGAATACTACAAAGTTTTACGTAAATATGACAATCAGGTGACGGAAGCTTTACAATATCTTGATGAGGCGGGCGCTATGCTGACGGATACCGGAAAATAAAATTTTTCCCGTCGTTAATTATTATTATTAATGTTGACTTTTATGAAATATTGGCTTAAAATTATCTGCAATTTAACAAGTTATTAGAATAATAGTATGGAGGATAGTTTCTAATGTTAATTGAGCTTTTTAATCAAGGTGGACCATTTATGTATCCAATCCTGATTCTTTTTATTTTCGGCTTAGCGATCTGCTTGGAAAGAGTATACACATTAGCGAAGGCATCGCTCGCCACAAAACGCTTTATTCCGAAATTAAACAAAGCGTTGAAAGATGAGGGTGTGGAAGCTGCTCTGAAAGTATGCGAGGAAACCCCCGGCCCGATTCCGGCAATTTTTCATGCCGGTTTATCTCGGGTTGACCAGGGTGTTGAAATAGTCGAAAAATCGATCGAAAACGCCGGTTCCGTTGAAATGGCTTTCCTCGAAAAAGGAATGATCTGGTTGGCAACCGTTATTACTGTTGCACCGATGCTTGGATTTGCCGGGACTGTTTCCGGTATGGTAAACGCGTTCAAGGATATTGCCGCCGCCAATAATATTTCTCCCGCTATCGTTGCTTCCGGTATTTCCGAGGCATTGTTGACCACTCTTTTTGGTCTGATCGTCGGTATTACTATACAGATCTTCTACAATCTGTTTACGGCTCGCGTTGATGGTATAATCGTGGACATGGAAGAAAATTCCATTAACTTAATTGACACGATTGCAAGTAAAAATTATAAAAACAACTAAGAGCTATTCATCATGAGTTTACTTAAGAAAGAAGGCATACGTAGCGCCGAGGTGCCGTCTGGTTCGATGGCGGATATCGCTTTTCTGATCCTTATCTTCTTTATGGTGGCAACGACGATCGATATGGACAAAGGAATCGGTATTGTTCTTCCTGCCGAGGGCGGAGAGATCGAAATGTCCAGCAAAAATATCACCAATATTTTGATTGATCCCCGCGGTACCGTGCTTATGGATAATAAAGAAGTCCAAATCAAGGAAATTAAAGGCCTGATCGAAAGCATTCAGCTGCAAAATCCCAAAATGGTTTTTTCAGTTAAAGCACATCCCCGTACAAAATATAAAGTCTATATCGAGGTTCTGGATCAGCTAAAACAGGCAAACACTCGTGTTATATCTATCGCGGAATAAGGAGTAAGGCATGAAATTCAAGAAAAAATCCAAATTGAATATTTCGGTTCCCACAACTGCGATGCCTGATATCGTTTTTATGCTGATCTTCTTCTTTATGGTCTCTTCGGTTCTGAGAACTCACGAGGGGTTGAATATCATGATGCCCAAGGCGAAACAGATTGAGAAACTGGAATCAAAAGTCCATGTGACCTATATATGGGTATCAAAAGAGGGGCTAATCTCAATCGACGGCAGATTGTTTCAAATAAAGAGCATCCGGAATATTATGTATGAAAAACGTTCCGTCGATCCCCAGTTGATTGTATCAATCCGATCGGATGAGCTGGTAAATATGGAAATGATCAGTAAAATCCACAAGGAGCTACGACTGGCAGATGCATTAGCTGTGAATTATTCTACAAGAGCAATTTAAGGAACTAAAATGACTCTAAGACAAAACCCCGCTGTAAGTCTTAAAATAAAATATCCTTTGGTAGTGCGAGTAAGCCTGGTTTTCACATTACTATTAATGATAGTGATGTTTTCCACAGTTCCCAGAATGAGTGAAGGCAAACGGAGCACATCGGAGATCCGAATTGAAATTGAAGCAATCGATATTCCGATTATTGAACAGCAGATTGAAGCTGCAAAACCGCCCTCACGACCATCTATCCCAATCGAAGTGGAAAACGATGATTTACTGGACGATGTTACTATCGAAGGTTCAACAGATCTGATTAACTATGAGGCCTGGGAAGCGCCACCACCACCACCGGAAGATGATAGCGGCCCCAGAGTAAGGTTTATCCCTTATGATGAAGCGCCGGAGCCGATTGGTGGATTTGCCGCCATTCAAAGAAATGTTATCTATCCCGAGATCGCGCAAGAGGCTGGGATCGAAGGCACTGTAGTTGTCCAGGCGTTCGTGAACGAATTTGGTAAAGTTACAGAGTGTGTGATCTTAAAAGGTGTTCCCAATACCGGTCTGGATGAAGCCGCGGTCGATGCGATTAAAAAGACCCGTTTCAAACCCGCCAAACAGCGCGATAGAAACGTCGGTGTTTATATCTCTATTCCGGTTATTTTCAAGCTTCAATCCCGCTAAAACAAGCTGTAAATAAAGGGTTAAAGCATTTAAATAG
>DPVY01000051.1 GCA_003527965.1 Fidelibacterota bacterium | reverse complement strand
AACCTGGTGTAAAACAGGAAATAAAATCCTGGGCGTTGATCATTCTGATTGCGCTGGGTATCAAACAAACAATTATAGCGTCCTACCATGTGCCGACAGGTTCAATGGAAAATACAATTATGACGGGGGATTTTCTATTCGGGAATAATTTTATTTATGGCTCCCGTACACCGGATTGGATCGGAATTCCCTACACCCGTATTGGTGTTCATGTTCCCTGGTTTCGGTTGCCGGCGCTTAAAAAGCCCGTTCAGGGAGACATCTTGATTTTTAAATACCCTGTAGATCCATATGTGCACTACGTAAAACGATGTGTCGCGGCGCCGGGTCAAACAATTGAAGTAGTTAATAAAGAAGTATTTATCGATGGGGAACGGTTTACAGATCCACCTCATTCGAAATATATCGGACAGACAACATATTCAAGATACTGGAAAGACCCCGGTATTTTTCCACGAAATGCCGGGAATCGGGATAACTATGGACCTGTTTATGTCCCGGCAAAGGGAGATACATTACGATTGGGTGAGTATCCCACTCAATTACTAAAAAATGTAGTGGAATTATCCCATCACACATTCTATGTCCAGAACGGTAAACTGGTTATTGACGGAGAGCCGAGCGATTTTTATGTTGTTGAACAAGACCATTATTTTATGATGGGCGACAATCGTGATAACAGTCTGGATAGCCGGTTTTGGGGTTTTGTGCCCCATGATTTAATTGTCGGGCGCGCTATGATAGTCTGGCTTTCTTATAATAAAGCCATGCCGCTATATCGTATCACTGAGATATTCCGCTGGAATCGTGTCGGTAAGATCCTGTCATGAGAAACTAAAGTATAGAGTTGTTTGACGAGTTTTGCGGATGGTAAGATTTTCCCGATCGTTACAAGGTCCCAGTTTTGTAACGAAAAGTCATCCTTTATTAGCATTCCCAAGCTGGGGCTTGGGAATGAGCCGTGGTATAGGGGCTTGGGAATGAGTGAGCGGATCTGGGAATGAGTCGGAAAGTAAGCGGGTAAAGTTAGAAATGTTCATTATAATTCGAATAACAATGAACTGTATCAAAACAGATTGGAATTTTATAGGGGAGATTCAGTTGCATATAAACATTTACGCAAGCTACATAAATCATTATCTGTCACGATCGTGAATTCATAATTCTATGTAAACATGCTTATAAGATTTAGAGAACATATCCAAAGTCGTTTTTTATTTAGCCTACTCATTTCCTTTATTTTTCTACTGCTATTTTTAAGTGTAGGTCATAATTTTTTACATAATCACGAACCGGATCTAAAATATCACCATGATTGTCCTGCACATCAAATATTTTTAATATTTAGTTCCGGTATTGTATTTAATTTTATATTCTGTATTTTTCCGTTAGTTTGTTTATATTACTCAATAATTAAACTCTATTCAGTCTGTTCGTTTAATTATTGCATTTATGAATCTCGTGCGCCGCCGTTTTAAATTTATCAAAAAATAAAATTACATTAAAAACTGTTACTGAAATAAGACTAATCAAATTTGTAATTATTAAAATTTGAGAGAGAATAAGTTATGTATATCAGAAATAGAAATATCTTTACTTCAATATTTATTATAATGAACATTTTATCCTTTTTAATTTTTAATAACATAAGTCATGCTGAGTCAGAATCCGGGAATTTAAAAGGATTAGTTCTGAAAAGTGATAATACTCCTTTATCTAATGCGAATATCATTTTACCGAATTTAGAACGTGGCGCCAGAAGCGATGGTCAAGGCAAATTTACTATTACCCAAATACCTGCAGGCACTTATCAAGTTGTTGTTAAGTATATCGGGTATAAACCTGAAATAAAGATAATTAATATTGTGCCTAATCAAACAGTTGAAGTTGAATTTACTTTGAATCAAACTGTATTAGCATCCGAGCCTGTTGTGGTAACCGGCAATCCAATAGCCTCTGATCCATTGAATACACCGCAGGATATTAGTTGTCTTAGCGGTCGTGAGAAAATTCGTATGCAGTCAGCCTCGTTAGGAAAAATGATAGAGTCTATTCCCGGGATTTATAATATGTCGGCAGGTTCGGTTGCCGGTAAACCGATCATTCGCGGTCAAACAGGAGAGCGCGTTCGCATTTTAAGCGATGGGATTGCTCAAGAGTATCAACAATATGGCGAACGTCATGCCCCAAATATCGATCCTTTTAATTATGATCGCGTTGAAATTATAAAAGGCGCCGCCAGTTTGCTCTACGGCTCGGATGCCCTGGGTGGCGCGGTTAATTTGATTCCCTGGCGACTTCACATTGCTACGGGAGAAAAAACTGAATTTGATGGTTCATTAACAAGCGCTTATCAATCAAATAATAATGAATATATGGCAGGTTTGAAATTTGGCGGCTCGAAAGGGAAATTCGGTTTTACAGGCTCTATTGTGCGGCGAAATGCGGGAAATTTCCATACGCCTGATGTCAAACCTTTCTCAAAGACTCAGAAAAGGGGTGATCCTAAATTCACAGGGGAAATTGGCCATACCGATTTTGAACAAATTAACGGTTCTTTGGCTTTGGGTTATTTGACTTCGGCCGGTCTTTTTTCATTCAACTACGACCATTACTTGAACGAAAACAATTTCTTGTTACCGCCCGGCTTGCCAATAGGATTAAGACTTGAAAATCAAATTGCCACTCTAAAAGGTAATTTGTCATTTGGTCGGTTCGTTTTACAGCCCAAATTCAGCTATCAAAGAAATCAAAGACAAGCAGCCATACCTGGCAATTCACGTGATGTGTTGTCTGATTCGCCTAATGTTGATTTGGTGCTTGATGTTTATACGGGGCGTTTTGAAGTAAAAAATGTGAATACTTTAAATTTATCAGGTACTAGCGGAGCTGAAATAAAGTATTATGATCATGCAAACATCGGCAAGGTGTTACTGCAGCCTACAGGTCATTTTACCAATCTTGCCCTGTTTAGCTTTGAAGAGTGGAAAACTGAGAAATTCACCTTCAATTTCGGGACTCGATTTGATAGTCGTTCTCAAAAGTTTTTAGGTTCTTCAGATAATCCGTTATTACCCGCGGATGATGAGCGAAATTATTCTTCTATATCGGGTGCATTGGGGATCTCGTATAAGTTGTTAAAACATTTGACAGCAGCTGCGAATATTGGTCGGGGTTTTCGTACGCCGAGTTTCTACAATCTTTATGTATATGGCTATCATGGCGGTGTGTTTGCTTTTCAGATTGGGAATCCGGATCTTGAAAATGAAACATCACTTGATATGAGTTCATCTCTGCGTTTTCGTAGCAACGCTGTCGAAGCAACAGCGACGATATTTCAAAACAGAATTAATAATTATATTTTTTTGTATAATGCGCCCGATCATCCATTAGCGCCAGCTCCTGATGAAGCGTCTTTTGTATTTGCCCATGAGCAATCAGATGCTTTACTCACCGGATTGGATATAAGTATCAAAGCAAACCTGCTTGGCTGGCTTGTAATTGGTGGGGATTATTCCATGATTAACAGTGAGTTCAGTAACGGTCCGCATAATGGCAAGGGCTTACCTTTAATGCCTGCTGATCGAGCCAATGCCGAAATAAAATTCATTTTACCTAATACCTCTTTAATTCATCTGCCATATATTTTGCTAAATGTGAAATATGTAAATGACAAATCGGCAGCAGGTATTTATGAACCTTTTGGACAATTTGATGACGGTATTGGGCCGGATATTCCGTTTGGAGTTGCTTCAACGGAAGCTTATACACTGTTGAATTTAGGAATCGGTTTTGATATAGATTTCTTTAATAATCAAATAAATTTTGATCTGGAATTTACAAATTTACTTGATGAGGATTATCGTGATTTTTTAGATACATACAAAGGCTATGCGCTTTCACCTGGTCGTAGTGTTAATGTTAGATTAAATATACCTTTTAGTGCCTAAAGTTGTTTGAAAGGACCGGAATAATTCAATAAGTTGATTCCAATGTCCTGAACATTTCTTGCATCTACACTGACTATCTTCTAAATTACGGTGCGTCTTCGGGACAGGGTGGAAATCCTGACCGGCGGTGAAAGTCCGCGAATCCCGACAATCCGGGATTGAGCCTGCGAAACTCAGGCACCGACGGTAAGAGTCCGGATGGAAGAAGATAGGTTTTAGTCCCGGACGTTCGGGATTTATTTTTATGGACAAACACACAAAATGGATGAATCAAGCCCTGGAACTCGCCCGACAGGGAAGGGGATTTACCAGCCCTAATCCTATGGTGGGTGCGGTTCTGGTTAAGAACAATCAAATAATCGGGCAGGGATATCA
>DPVY01000102.1 GCA_003527965.1 Fidelibacterota bacterium | reverse complement strand
CTAATCAGGTATTTTTTGGAGGCGCTAATTGTTGCACTTAACACTTGAATCCAGGATTGATTAAAACTGAACACCGGTTTTAGACCTAACAGCCCCAGACCTTGAAGAGAATGATATAAAAAACCATAAGACTTAACAAAATATACAATCCGGTTTTGACGCCCTCGGTCAGTTGGAACAGTTTTTTTCTTTTCCGATGGTGATTCGTCATTAATGAACTCCGCTTTAAGTGTTCATATTCAGATGTAATCTACTTATTATTCAGAAATAGTTAAGAAATATTTTTCTTTTTTTGATAAATGATTAGAAACAACGATCCAGACATATATCCAAAACAGGGCAAATATTACTCCAACAAGTATTCCGAAAAATACATCAGCGGGATAATGAACTCCGACGTATACGCGGCTGTAAGAAATTAATAAGGCTATCGAAGCGAAAGCATATTTATATCTTCTGAAAAAATACAGTAATATCATCATTGCACCGGTGACATTTGCGGCGTGGTTGGAGGGGAAGCCGTATTTCCCCCCTCTTTTTACCAACAGGCGGACGTCTTCTATTGATCTCGATGGGCGTATGCGTTTAAAAGTTGGTTTTAATACCCGGGCGCATATCGGATCGGTGGCAGATACTGTAAGGAAAATAAGCAAAGCCGCAATTCTTGCTTTTTTATTGCCGAATAATAGCATCGCGCCCCAGATTAAAATAATCGGGATTGCCCAATTCCACTGGTTGGTGATAATAGGCATGATCCAGTCAAAAAAAGGATTTGCCATTTTGTGATTTACAAGGTAGAATAGAGCCGTGTCGATTTTAATTATGCTGATTAGCATTTGTCTTGGGCCAACTCAAATATCCTTTCCGGAAATATATTCCTGCCAGTAATATAGTCACAGAACATATTAATTAAAACCATGAAATGAATATGACCGCTATCGATCAAAGCATTTCAGCCGGATTGGATATTGAAAAGCTGCTATTTAATCCTTAAATTCAAATGTAAATTGCAGATTTGAAGGAATGTTTAATGAATTTAGTAACAGTTTTAAAATCCAAGCTTCATCGGGCGATCGTTACCGGAACTGAGTTGGATTACGAAGGCAGTATAACGATTGATAAAGACCTCATTGAGGCCGCCAATTTATATATTTATGAAAAAGTTCAGGTTCTTAATCTGAATAACGGATTGCGATTTGAAACCTATGTCATCGAAGGTGAAAGGGGTAAAAAAGAGATCTGTATTAATGGTGCAGCGGCGCGACTGGCCCATAAAGGTGATCTCGTGATTATTATTGCTTATACCCATATTCCCGAGGCGGAAGCAGGGTCATGGGAACCAACTATTGTGACACTTGATTCAGATAATAACCCTGAATAACTCTCTTCGCTATTACTCTTTTTTCGATTATCTGCCGATTTTAGTGAATAATTTAAAAATATTAGTAAATTGAGTGCTTATTGAAAGTATATGGACAAGTATGATTTTATCTCCCCAAATAGTAAAAATGGAAGGAAATATCTGGCTGTGACCGGTATCTGTTTCCCAAATTGATGGGCAAAACCAGTTTGTAAATGCTATTCCGATGAAATACTATATTAAAACATGCCTGCTTTCATTTCTGGTGCTGATTCTGCTCCTGTTTATTCTACTCGTTGATACAACCTTTTATCATGTCTCCTCGTTTATAAAAATATACCGGTTTGAACGCGAGCTGACGATTATTATCGCTTTTCTGATTCTTTATTCGGTTAACAAATCGATTTTTAACAGGCTGAAGCTCAACATAAAGCAAAATCTGTTATTTATCTGGGGCTCTGTCATTGCCCTTTTTTTACTGGTTTTCCTTCCATATCTTGTCCTAAAAAAGTATCTGGTGCTTTGGGATAACAATCCTTTTCTTGCAGAATATCCTTTGGTCTGGAATGCATTTTCTACATTTTGTACACTTTCGACAATAGCAATTCTATATTTTTTATTGCTGTTAATACGAAATTTGTTATATACTAAACCCGGTAAATTCTCTATTTTTGAATTTCGAGTGCTGGTGTGGTCGATTTTACTATTCTCTACGGTATTATTTTTTATTGAAGACCGGTATTCTTTTGAGCAGACTACTATACTTCAGGGGAACATTACCTCGATTACATGGATTCTGGGCGGGATAATATTAATGTTATCCTTTCTGATTGGCTGCCATCAACCCTGGCTTGACATATTTAATAAAAAAGAAAAATATATCGGATTCGGTCTTATCCTTGTACTACTGCCGGTTAGCCTGTATCTCATGAGTTCCCGATTATTAATGCCGGTATATGCATATAGCACAATTGTAAAAGGATTCACGTTGTCGACTTTTGCCTTTATTAATATTTATCTGATATTGTCGTTTCTTGGATTTCTTCTCCGGTTGCCCGCGGCCTCGTTGTATGATCGTGTATCGGCGGAAATTGTTTCAATTACAAAAATCAGTCAGATGATAAGTGCGAATGAGAATATTCAACAAGTCTTTGATTCAATCGTACAATATGCCTGCAAATTAACTGAATCGGATGCGTGCTGGCTCGAAATGGGAAGACAGGAATCCCAAGGCTCGCCAATAGTAGCTTCAGTTAATTTATCGGACATTGATAAAAATATCCTCAGTCAACCGGCTGGGCGCAGTTTGGGTCACCGGGTTATTGAAAATAAAGAACCGGTGCTTATACATAATGTTTCAAAAGATGATCGTACCGCGCATTTACGCTTATTAAATATTAAATGGAAATCTCTTTTAGCTGTTCCTCTTATCAAGGATAGTCGGGTGGTGGGAATTTTATATTCGGCGAAAAAATACAGTTATGCTTTTGATGAAAAAAACCTGAATACCCTAACATCCCTGGCTATTCAGGTCAATATTGCGCTCGGCAATTCTGATTTTAATGGATTAGTTGATCAAAATCTCGGAGATGATCGGAACTTGAGGGATTAGTCGATGGCAATCGGTTTTGATATATATAAGAGAGGCTCTTCTTCGAGATTAATACGCAGAGGAGTCTCAAGTTTCTTTTTATTGGCGTCTTCGATTATTTCAACGATCGGTCGAACCGGTCTTGGTTTATTAATTGATATGACCCGTGCGATTTCACCGGAGTTCAATTCAACATAGCTTCCGATTGGGAACATGGATATGCTGTTAACCAGTCCACGGATTATTTTTGGATTAAACTGTTTTGATTTATTTTCAATGATTTTTTGAATTGCATGATATGTAATATAGCCTTCCCGATAGGCTCTGCCATGCACTAATGCTTCAAAAACATCGGCAATACCGACAACTTTTGCAAATTCGGCTATTTCGTCTCCCTTAAGCCCCTGCGGATATCCGGACCCATCTTCCCGTTCATGCTCCTGATAAGTAGTATCGATAACGTAGGAATAATCATTTTTTAGATGTTTGATGATTTCATACCCCTGAATCGGGTGTTGACGAATCACCTCGAATTCGGAAGGTTCTAATTTCCCATGTTTGAAAAGGATTTTGTTAGGGACCTTAATCATACCGACATCGTGTAAAAATGCCGCTAAAGCAAGTTGTTGCAGTTTGTTTTTTTCGTACCTCAGCCCTAAGCCAATTTTTACGCTAAATACTCCTACGTTTATTGAATGAGATATAACCCATGTTGCATACCTTTTGCGTTGGATGGCTTTAAGAAAGATGTATTCATTTTGTTCAATAGAGGTGCAAAAATCAGGTATTGATTCTATGAGAGGCTTAGGGTCAATCGGAATATTATTTGTAATATCAGTCGTGATTCTTTCAAAGGATCGGTGCAACGTCATATAAAGTTGGGTAGAGGCTTGTTCATCATCTATCGCCAGCGGCTTTATGTCTTGTTTTTGAGTCGGGATCCGGGGTACCGGTATTGCCTTGGTTTCTAAAATAGCCTTGTTTCTATTAATTGTCGATTGCGGGGTTGCCGGAGGCGGTGAAGTTTGAGTTGTTTCGGTTTTTTGCTTTTTAAGCTGAGATTGAATTGCTTGCCGAATTGCATCAAGACCACTCATGCCGCTTCCTGAGGCGGGAGGGGGAGTGAATTCGCCGTCGGGCTTTTCGGGCTCTTTTTTTAGATTATCGTAAGATTTTAAGACGTCTTTCATCCGTGGCATAGCGGATCACTTCTCAGATTTTATTATTTCAATTATTGTGTCAGCATCAATTTGTTCAAGATGTTTCCCAAAACCGATTACTAAACTAAGATCACAAATGTTATTGATTGTTCTGGGAGTTCCCTGAGAGTAATTAAATATTTCCTTATAAGATTCTTCAGTATATATCGGTGTGTTCCTGCCGGCAACACTCAGTCGATACTGAATATAGGCTTTCGTTTCTTCATAAGAAAATCTTCTTAAGTGGTATCTCAGTGCTAAGCGCTGATCTAATTGTGGTATTTTTTTTACCATATCGTTTAATTCCGGTTGACCAACGATGAATAAGGTAAGCAGGAATCTATCATTCATCTGAAAATTCAACAACATTCTGAGTTCTTCAAAGGTCTCATAGTCGCTAATGATCTGGGCTTCGTCCACAATAATAATCGTATGTTTGCCGTTTCGAACGCTTTCAAAAAGAAAATCATTTAGAGTGTGAAGCATTTGAATCCGCGTGGTTCCATTGCTGCTGATTTCCAACTGATAGAGAATTTCCTGAATCAGTTCGCTGGCGCTCCAGCGTGGATTCGTAAGATAGGCGATATTAAACTGTTCTGAAGATAATTCATTTATAATTGTATGCATTAGAAGAGTTTTACCGCAGCCGTATTCTCCCGTAAGCAATGCCGCGCCTTTTGAACTTTGGATGACATATAGCAGGCGCATGAGCGCTTCGTCATGCTCAGTCGAATGATACAAAAATCTCGGATCGGGAGAGTTTTCGAATGGTTTCAATGTTAATTGCCAAAAGTCAGTATACATATTTTAAATATAGTTCCTTTTACTTTATATAAAAAGATTAGTTTTTTACCATGTCGCCGTTTTGTCGTTCTTTGACAATCATAAGTAAGATTACTAAAAAAGATACTATAATGCCAATAGCTAATGCCGACAGGCTTTCAATGAAATCACCGTGCTTTAATAGCAATGATAGTAGCCCCATAACGGTTGTAAACAGGCAAATCGTGAAAACGACGGCTTTCGGTTTTAGTCCAAGGTTTTTCAGCCGATGATGTAAATGGTCGTTACCGGTGTACTCCAGCAATTCTTTAAAGGAATGAACTTTTGTTGTGACGATTCTCATTATATTAGTCAATAGGATATCTGTTATTGGTACCGCAAATAATAGCAGGGGAATCGCCAGATCGACGCTTTTATGGATTCCCCAGTCGCCATAGATTGCCAATGCGGCTAGTGTAAATCCAATGAATGTACTACCACCATCCCCGAGAAATATCAGTGCCCTTTTTCTAAACCGAAAATTATAAGGGAAAAACCCGCAAAGCGCTCCCATAAAGATAATACTAACGATAGAAACAAATTGGCTCCCGATAGAATAGGAAATAACGGCACAGAAAAGCGAGATGACAATTGCAAGCCCCGCCGCAAGCCCGTCTATTCCATCCAAAAAATTAATTGCATTGGTAATTCCAATAATCCAAAGGAATGTCAAAATTATTGAGATAATATTTAGAAACGCCTGATCAGGGATGAAAGAGATTACAATTCCATGAGAAACCAGGATAATTGTGGCAATGAATTGTCCGATTAATTTTATGAAAGCCGGTAAACCCCGAATGTCATCAATAATTCCGATGCCGGCAATAATTGATGAAGCCCAGAATAGCCCGACAAATTCCGGGGGGGGATCTGTGACAAGATTAAGCGTTGCTATGAAGGTAATGAATATTGCAATTCCACCGGTTCTGGGGGTAGTGATAGAGTGCTGATGCCGTCCTCCCGGCTGATCGGTTATATCCAGTATCATTCCCAGTTTAAAAAAAAGCGGAACTAAGCCAAAACTCATCAGGAAAGAAACGAGGTAATAATAGACCAGCTCAAAAGAGTGGGCAAACATCCAATTTTTGAAGGTATATGGCATCAAAAGTGCCAATAAGAAAGGCAACACCATAAATCTAAACATTATTTTTTGGCGGTCAGTCATATTCTTTAATGAAATATATCCTCTAAAAATGAAAATACAAAACTAATTTCTTCTTTCGTCATATCCGGGAAAAGTGGAATGGAAAATTGTCTGCTCCAAGCCTGTTCCGTCTCAGGTAATTTCTCAATATTCAAATATTTATGGATTGGACAATATACCGGTCGTCTGATTGTTATCCCTGTTTTCTTTCCAATTCTGATTACTTCCGCAGCATTTTTATCGGGGTGTGTGGCGATACAGCGGAATAAATTTGATTCAAAGGGCAATTTTGAATTGATTACCGGTAAATCGAGGAATTGCTGCAGTCTTTTTTTATAAATGTTCAAAATTGATTTACGTTTATTAAAAAATTCCGGGAGTTTTTTAAACTGTTCCAGAGCAACTGACGCCGTCAAATCGCTTATTTTGGCATTTATTCTCGGGATAAGGTTATCTTTTTGGTCATATTCTCTGGTATCCTGAATATTTGCAGCCCAGGACTCTTCATCGGTAAGAATTGCACCTCCCTCACCGGCGCCAATGACTTTGCCGGCGTAAAATGAAACAATCGACAGCTGCCCGTATGATCCGACCGGTTTGCCGTCGATTGAGGCTCCGATAGATTGAGCAATATCCTCAATTACAGGTATTCCAAAAGTAAGCACTTCCCGAATTCTGCCGGGCTGACCGAACATGTGAGGGAATATAATGGCTTTTGTTTTTAGCGTGATTTTCCGCTTTACATCTTCAGGAGCCATGTTATAAAAGACCGGTTCTATGTCGGTCAGGACGGGTATTCCGTTGACGGCTTTGATGGCATGCCAAAGGGCGGTACAGGTATAGCTGGGAATGATGACCTCATCACCGTCGGCAACATTTAGCGATTTTAACGCCAGGATCAATGCCGTTGTTCCGGAAGTAACCGCAATACAGTATTTTTTATTAATGTACCGGGCAATTTGGTTTTCGAGTTCGCGTACTCTATTTCCCTGGGCGATATATTTTGAATCGATCACTGCTTGAACAGCTCGTAATTCATTTTGGTCAAAACTGGGGCGATAGTGTGGTACAATCATATATTGATAAATAATCTTAAGGATTGAAAGGCTTCTGCATAGGCGACCCGGGCCTGAACTCCGCGAAAGCGGGCCGTGGATTTTGCTACTTCCAGTATGGATACTCCGGAAATATTTGTTTTGTCTATTTGAGATTCATGGGCCATTAACAATTCAATTTTTGTTCGAAGAAATTTCTCGCCGATATCAACAAAGACGTTGGGCTGAAAATTCTGGGTCATAGGAGCTTCATAAAACAGAACGTTCCGAATGTAGCGGGTGGCGGAATTGGTAATGGCGGCGATATGGCGGTGGTCCTGATGAGTGTCATCCGGGAAATTGACAAAAATGCTGTCAGGTTTAACTTTTTTAATCACAGCCTCAACTTTTATGATGGCTTCTTTGTTTACTTCTAATTCAGTATCTGTATAACCGCCCCAGAAGACCTCCTTGGCATTTAAAATATCTGCCGACCGAAGTTGCTCTTTTTGACGAATATCACCCTCACCACCGGCTGTTCCGTTTGTGGCAATAAGAAGGTAGATATTGTGACCGTATGATGCATATTTTGCTAAGGTGCCGCCACAACCGATCTCAATATCATCGGGGTGTGCGCCGATTGCCAGGATATTCATATTTTTGTGTTTGGATGTCATTGAATACCTCTTTTGATGATGTTTAGGGAATGGGTCCCTTCGTTTAATAATAGATCAAGAACGGACAGATGGCTGACGAATTTACCGTAAAATTGGTGATATACCGGATGCTCAAATTTTTGAAAAATCAGCTTTAAACCATTGTCCGGGAAAAGATCGATATTTAAATAGTTAATTCCTCCAACTCCCGATAAATAGCTATCCGCTTTCATGATCTTTGTGATTAATATTAGCCGTTCAGCGGGTGAAATTTCCGGATGCTTTTGTAATTCTTTTAAATCGGAAGCAATTTTTACAGGCGTTTGGATAGCGAGTTTATCTAATATCCATTTAATACCAGCCAGGTTAAAATCGGCTAAGTATTCCCATTGTTTCTGATATAGTTCCTCAATTTCAGGAAAATATATTTTGAAAAAAGGAGCTTTGCCATAACATGTTTTTAGCGTTTGAATGTGTCTATTCCGCCAATTAGTAGTATTATTAATTTTGACTTCGCAAATGAGTTGACCAAAACGGTGGATCACCGGAACGGTCAGCCACTGCCATCCGGTGGGAGCTTTCAGCCGATTTCTATTTTGCCACTCATTCTTTTTAAATTGAACATTATCCAGTATGACAAATATATCAGATTGAATAATTTTAGCAAAATAGCCGATCCAGGGAAAGGTCTGAGGCTGATGGATCGAACAAATCATATTATTCCCTTGATTATTGAATCAGTTTGAATTATTTTGATGTCGAACATATTGAACTATTATCAATTGGAGGGTTTATGGGAACGATTATTAAGGGTTGCATTATTCTCGGTGTGATTTCGTTGATTCTTGGTGTGGTTTCACGCTTTACCATGTTGCCGTTCTTTGTTGAAGCCCAGGCTTATTTACAATTTGCTCAGTTTTGCTTCCTGGTTGCCATAACATTTTTATTATATAAAATAGCATATAAGGTAGAAGACTGATCTATAGTCTTAATATTTTCTGACAAAGATTGGGTTTGTTGCCAAGGTCTGGTAATCGCGGCTGCCTACTAATATTCGATAATAGCACATAGAGCCTTCTAAACGATCTTCATCAACGAACCATTCATCGATCACATTTTGGAGCCTGAAGGTCTTTACTAAATCTCTGTTTTTGTACAAATATACTGTGGTTGGGCGACTATTATTTTCAATTGAACGGATCTTTAGGTGAATTGCGACCGGCGGAGAAGACAGTAATAAAGTTTCACCTATAAACGCGCTACGTTCGGTTCTCATATCATAGGCTGAAAAATCATCTAACACAATCCGATTGCCGGTAAAATCGCGCGTGGCATACATTCTACCGGCGCGAATTGCTTCCAAAACTCCTGCCTGACTTTTTTCTTTGGCAAAAATAAATGTATTTGTTGCGGTAACCTGAGATAAATCATTTGATCCTTCGAAATCAAGTTCACCGATTGCCCAGACCGGTTTTGCTCGAAAACCACTGCAATATTCGTCGAGGGCTATATCCCATAAACCTCCCGGACACCCGATTGTTTGCATGCCTTCCCAGAAAATGCAAAAGCCGGTGTAGTTTTTTGTTTCCGTGACCATTTGCGGATAAGCTTCGGTCTCGATTTTGATTGTCTGGTCTAAAAAAGGAAATTTGACCGGTTGCATTTCGGTATGAGCAACTTCCGGATGGGCCCAGAAAGTTAAGCCGTTTTTTGCGCTGACATAATCTATCAACTCTTGAAAAGGTCCGGCGCCCTGATTCCCGTGATACTGATCATATTTTACGGGGAGAAACGGAAACTCGCTATATAAGATATATCCGAAAATAAGGGTTATAAACAGCGCTTTCCAGGAAAATTTATAGATATATTCTTTTTTTTGAATGTGGGTTATGTCTCGCCGGCGGTAGGATTTTCTTACAATCGAAAAAGCCGCCAACAGGAATAATATCAGGTAGAGACAGATCATGGAAAAATGGATGAAATTTTCCGAAATGTATTTCATGAAATCGCCGGAAGGTTTTTTATGACCCAACCCGCCATTCGCGATGGAGGGGAGATTATTATAGGCTTCAGCGCCCGTAAGTCCGAATACCAGCATATGGGTATGCCAGTTTCGAAGAGATAAATTCATATTAAAGGGTGAACCTTCCCAATAGTAAAAGGGCACTGCCTCAACACCGGGAATGAAAATAATGTCAGGATACACTTTGCTTATCTGTTCTATTTCCTGCAGATAGTTCTCTATACCATATTTTGATATTGAATTTTCTTCAATTGAAAATTTCAGGAAATTTTGAAAGGGAGAAATCCCATAAGTAACTTTCATGTTGTCATGATCAGTGACAATGATGGCGTCAAGACCATAGGAACTTGCAATACCCGCAAGTTCAGCCATTGTATAAGATCCGCCGCTGACTTTGGAGTCAAAATGAATCCCGGTTTTCAAGCGAATGTATTTTTGATCTGCTTGTGAATAGGAATTAAAAAAGAAAAGAGACGAAATTAAAAATGTAATTGCCCGGTATTTCATTGCTCTTTTCATTTTAATTGAAATTTTGGTAAATGTTAATTACTCTGCTAATATAATTATTAAGAGAATAAAATTCCGCTTTTTTTATGTTTGCCAAACCCATTTGCCGGCGCAGTTCAGGATTTTGGTAAAGAGTTACGATGGCTTGACTAGGTTCATCCGGCTTATCTGATGGAATTAAAAGACCATTTATACCATCTGTGATTATTTCGGGAACGCCGCCGACTTTGGTGGCAATAATCGCCAGTCCGCTGGCCATTGCTTCAACCAGCACGCGACCAAAGCCTTCGTTAAGAGATGTTAATACAAATATATCACAATCGGCGAATATCTCCGGCAGGTCGGTTCGATATCCGAAAAATTTAACATTGGTCAGGTTCTTTAAATGAAGGATATTTTGCGCCTCTTCCATTAACTCGCCATCGCCTATAATTTCATAGGAAATGGATAGATTAAATTCTTTTAGTAACCCGATGGCGTTTAGGAGCAAACGAAGATTTTTAACAGGTACAATTCTTCCCGCCCACACTACTTTAAGTTGT
>DPVY01000163.1 GCA_003527965.1 Fidelibacterota bacterium | reverse complement strand
GAGTCGGCTCGCGCTGCAATTATTAATACGCTGGAGATGGATCAGGATTTTTCAGGGCGCTATTCGCGGCACTGGATGGCGATTAAACTATTGGAAAAAGATCAGGATGCTATTAGAAAAATCAGCAAAGAACATAAATATTCCGACCTGGTGCTCTCGGTTGCCCGGGAGTGGCAGGAGCGTCTCGAAAAACAGTTCGCGGAAGACTGCGAAGTTATTATCGGGGAGCAGCGCTATGCGTATATTCATGGAGCCATAAAAGAGACCGTATCCCTGCCCGGTCATAGCACCGTAATAGACTTTACGGAAAAGATTGATCGCATTGTTTTAAACCGGTTTTTGGGGATTCCCATATTTTTGGGTATAATGTTTGTCATTTATCAGCTGACATTCAGCCTTGGCAATCCATTAGCCGACGGCATATCGATAATGTTTGCGCGCTTATCGTTATTATTAACAGGAATTCTGCCCGCCGGACCTTTACAAGAATTGTTGACCAGTGGCGTTATTAACGGCGTTGGCGGCGTGCTGACCTTTTTACCCATTATCTTGCTGTTATTCCTGGGGCTATCATTTCTCGAGGATACCGGTTACATGTCGAGGGCGGCGTTCGTTATGGATAAAGTATTTCACCTGTTTGGTCTGCACGGTCGCAGTTTCATTCCCTTTATGATTTCTACCGGTTGCGCCGTACCCGGCATCATGAGTGCCAGGGTTTTGACTAATCGCAAAGACCGGATTGTAACGATTATGGTCTCGCCGCTAATGATGTGTGGCGCCAAAGCTCCCGTTATTGCCATGCTGGTAGCGGCTTTTTTTCCCAATAATGCCACCCTGATTTTCTGGGGCATCTGGCTGTTCGGCTGGATAATGGCATTTTTTATTGCATTGATTTTCAGAAAAACTCTCTTTAAAGGGGAACAAACGCCTTTTGTCATGGAGCTGCCGCCTTATCGCCGACCTTTGATAAAAAACGTTATTCTGCACATGTGGGAAAAATCCTCGGAATATATAAAGAAAGCCGGAACCGTTATTCTGGCGGCGTCGATTGTCGTCTGGTTTATTTTGAGCTATCCTAAAGCGCCGCAGAACGCAGCCCATGATTTCGGCGAAACCGGGTTGGCTGGTCCCGAAACCAATATAACGTACAGTATCGGCGGGCGGTTGGGAAAATCTATGGAGCCGGTGCTGAAATGGGCGGGATTTGACTGGAAGATTGGCGTCAGTCTGGTAGCCGGCGTTGCCGCCAAAGAGGTTATCATCTCTACTTTGGGCATATTGTACGGGATTGATGAAGATATTTCATCGCAGCAATCTCACGTGGATTTTATGGTTAAAGATAAATTGAAGAGCGACCCCAATTATTCACCGTTGATGGCGCTTGCCATGATGATATTTATTATAATTTACATTCCCTGCATAGCGACGCTGGCGATGGTGAAAAAGGAATTAGGCTCCTGGAGATGGCCGGCACTCCAGGCCGGT
The DNA here is from genome assembly GCA_003527965.1 of Fidelibacterota bacterium. Classification (GTDB taxonomy): domain Bacteria; phylum Fidelibacterota; class UBA2242; order UBA2242; family UBA2242; genus DPVY01. The sequence goes on along the minus strand of DPVY01000163.1, from coordinate 4,726 downwards.
TATACACTGCTGGTGGCATTTATTATGGCTGTTGGAATTTTCCAGCTGGGCAGTTTGCTGGGATTCGGAGGATAGATGATCTGGCAATATATTATCGTTGGGATATTTGTAATTGCGAGCGCCGTGGGTTTGTTTCTGAAATTTCGCAGGAATATCAAAAAACCGCAATCGGCATGTAATACTTGCATGATGAAAGATCGATGTTCGACGGATTGTGATTTTGCCGATAATGAATCAGGTGACTTTCCCTGTCAGGAGTGAGCCTTTGACAGAAATTAAACTTACCGGGCAGACTGGTACTCCGTAAAACTTCAGAAACCAATTTGGCTTCGCTGAAAATTGGTTTTTGCTTCTTTGGGTTGCAGATCTCTTGCAATGCAACCGATATAACCTGTTAAGATGGGATTGCCGTGTTTACACCTGTCGGGTTTATTAAATACTTCAACATAAGATGAGATTAATCCTGTAAACCTGACAGGTGTATCACAAATACTTACCGCACCGAACATTCGCAAGGTTTTTTACCATAAACAAACCATTTCGGGAATCTACGGCACTTGTTAAAAATAATTCGTGAAATTCGTGGTTTGAAACTGTAACTTGCTGAAATTATATTATATATGGGAATTTACGACTGCTTCTATTTAGTTTTTACGAGATCATCAACACTTATTTTTTTCTAAAAAGTGCGGACTGTCGCCCCATTCATTGTAACCGATGGTTTCGCCGAGCGTAGCGATTCGGTTTTTAAGGCATTGCTTGCATATTGTTGAATTCTCGTCGAGGCACGGTTTATTGTCGTATAACTGATAAGCGTCGCGGTATTTTGTATCAGTAATATTAGGCATAATAATATTAGCGCCGGCTTGCAAACCCAATTCTCTGCCCACCCGGTTCAGGGACTGCAGCGCCGTAGTCGCCGCAATATTTACGTCCTTAAGAAACAATCTGGCGACGGCGATCATTTTGAGCCCCAGCTCCAATTGACTTTGCTTTTTCTCTTCAAAATTACCGAGAGAGTCCGCCAGCGGAGTGTCTTTGTGGGGGATAAAGGGTCCCATTCCGATCATATCCACATCATTATTTTTCATAAATAGTATATCATCGGCGAGGTGCTCGATCGTCTGCCCCGGTAATCCGATCATTACTCCTGTGCCGACCTGATATCCGATTTTACGCAATTGGCGAATACACTCGAACCGGAAATTGAAGTCATGATCGGCGGGATGTAAACTTCTGTATAGCTCTATATTACTGGTTTCAATGCGCAGGAGATAACGATGTGCGCCGGCAGCAAACCAGCGCCGGTATGTTTCGGGCATTTGTTCTCCTAATGAGAGAGTTATTCCCAGTTTATTATCAGAAATTCTCTTAATGTCGATTAAAATCTTTTCTACTAAATCAACAAAGTGTTCGTCCATGCGTTCGCCGGCCTGCAGCACCAGCGAGCCGTAGCCGCTTTGGTAAGCCCATTTAGCGCCTTCCAGAATCTCTGCTTCGGTCATCATGAAACGCTTAACTTTTTTATTGTCCTTCCGAATGCCGCAATAATAGCAATTTTTAGCGCAAATATTACTGAACTCGATAATACCCCGGAAAAATACTTTTTTCTCCACATATTTGACTTTGGTTTCATAAGCCTTCTTATAGAGACTATCAAGCGACGCTTTATCTTCAAGAGACAGCAGGTAAATTATATCATTGCGGGAAAGTTCTTTACGGTTCAGTATTTCAGTCAATTCATTCATTACAGATGATATGTCCTTGCTTTTTTTTCAAATTAGACCAATGCAAAATATTTCTTTATAGTTTTGATAAGATAAATCTCATTTTGCTCCCGATATATCCATTGTAGCAAATAACGTCGTAAATTTAAAAAATAAAGTCAACATTACTATTATTTATAGCCTAAATAATTCATTAGATTAGCCACAATGATACAAAGTATTGATATAATACAGGTTGAAACAAATATGCACAGGTTTAGAAAAAAATTAATTTACAGCCCCGAAAAGTCAGCAATTTTATAGCAGTATTCATTTTCTATGAGTAAAATTTATTATGGTTAAAGTATTATTGACGAAGTCGGGATATATTTAATATTCTTAGTGACTTAGTGCCTTCGTGGCATAAATTTATGAATAATGCAGGATATAAGTGTCCAGATCTTCGAAGGTTGTAAATTTTTTAATTGACAATAATGAAAATAAATCCTATTTTTGCCAGGTAATTTTGAGATTAAAGAGAAAATGAAACTTAACAAAAAACATCATCATCATTTTACCAGGAGCAGAACCGGGCTAAGATAGGTCAATCCAATAAATTTATATAGATAAACCCGGTTCCTTAATGAATCGGGTTTTTTGTTTTTAGAAGAAAGGAAAAATAATGCTGACACTTGCCATTCAAAAATCGGGACGTCTGAGTGAAAAGACGGTCAAGCTGCTGCAGGAGTGCGGGATCGCTTTCCAGAACGGCGGCAGTTCGAAACTCAAAGCCACAGCCACCAACTTCTCCATGGAAATTCTTTATTTGCGGGATGATGACATCCCGGAGTGCGTCGCCGACGGGATCGCCGATATTGGCATTGTCGGTGAAAATATCTGTCTCGAGAGAGCCCGCTCTCTGACCATTGTGGAAAAACTCGGCTTTGCCCGATGCCGCCTCTCCATTGCCGTTCCTAAAAATACGGAATATTCCGGTCCTGCGGATCTGAACGGGCTCAGTATCGCTACTTCTTACCCGAACATCCTCAGAAAGTATTTGGCGGAAAAACAGATTACGGCTAAAATCAATGAAATCAGCGGCTCGGTGGAAATTGCGCCGGGTATTGGTCTGGGTGACGCAATTTTCGACATTGTCAGTACCGGCAGCACGTTGCTGTCTAACGGCTTGCGGGAAGTGGAAACCGTTCTGAAATCCGAAGCTGTGCTGGTCTCCGGTCCTGAACTCCCCGATGACAAAAAAACGATTCTCAAAAAGCTGCTCTTTCGGATGCGCGCCGTCAACGAAGCCCGCAACCGCAAATATATTTTATTGAATACACCCAACGATCGCATCGAGCAAATCTGTAAGCTGTTGCCGGGAATGAAAAGCCCGACAATCATGCCGCTTTCCACCGCCGGCTGGAGCTCGCTGCACTCGGTAATTGAGGAAGATGTATTCTGGGAAAAAATCGAGGCTCTCAAAGCCGCCGGCGCCCAGGGCATTCTGGTGATTCCTATTGAAAAGATGATTACATAGAGGCAATGATGGAAATTATTCGCTATCCGAATAAAGAGCAATGGACACAACTCCTGCAGCGACCGCAAAATCCGGCGCAGGTGGCTGAAGGTAAAGTCATGGCAATTTTACAGGCGGTGCGGGAGCGTGGTGACAATGCCCTGCTGGAATTCAGTCGCCGATTCGATCAGGTGAAGCTGAACACTCTAGCTGTTTCGCCGGCAGAGCTGCAAAACGCCACCAGGAAAATGCGCCCCAAACTTCAACAGGCGATTAAACTGGCTATCGAAAATATCACCCGCTTTCATAAAGCCCAATTAATCGAGGAGCCGCGGGTAGAAACCTCACCCGGTGTGATCTGTCGGCGCAAAAATGTAGCCATAGAAAGGGTCGGTCTCTATATTCCCGGCGGCACGGCACCGCTCTTTTCCACGGTATTGATGCTGGCGGTTCCGGCTCAGATTGCCGGCTGTTCTGAAATTGTTCTCTGTACGCCGCCGGACCGTGACGGCAATGTGAACCCGGTGATACTTTACGCCGCCCGGCAATTGGGACTGACGAAAGTTTTCAAAGTCGGCGGCGCTCAGGCGATTGCCGCCATGGCATACGGTACGGAGAGCATCCCTAAAGTGGACAAGATTTTCGGACCCGGCAACTCCTGGGTTACTCTGGCGAAGCAACTGGTCAGTCGCGATACTGTAGCAATCGACATGCCCGCAGGTCCGTCGGAAGTGGCGGTTATTGCCGATGAATCCGCCGACCCTGAATTTGTAGCCGCCGATCTGCTCTCGCAAGCCGAGCACGGCATTGACAGTCAGGTTATTCTGTTTACTGTCAGCGGAGAACTGATTGACGATGTCACGGCGGCGGTGGAACGCCAACTGGAAGCGCTGCCGCGGAAGGAAATAGCACAACAGGCACTGCAAAACAGTCGCATTTTTCTGCTATCCGATCTCGATGAAGCCTTGGCTATGGCTAATCAATACGCACCGGAACATTTGATTCTAATGACCGCCAACGCCGAGAAATTGGCTGAAAAAGTGGTGAATGCAGGGTCGGTGTTTATCGGCGCATACACGCCGGAATCTGCCGGTGATTACGTCTCCGGAACCAATCATACCCTGCCGACCTATGGTTATGCCCGCAGCTATAGCGGCGTATCGGTAGATAGCTTTATTAAGAAAATCACATTTCAGTCAATTTCCGAAAATGGTCTGCGCGGCATCGGCCCTGCCATCGCAACAATGGCGACGGCGGAAGGACTGAATGCCCACAAATACGCGGTTTCTGTTCGGTTAGCAAAATTGAATAAACAAGGAGCGGAATAATGGACATCGACAAACTTACCCGCCCCAATGTTCGCGAATTGGAACCATATTCCTGTGCCCGGGATGAATACCAGGGCGACACCGGTATCTTTCTGGACGCCAACGAGAACTCACTGGGTTCGGTGCTAACGCCGGGACTGAACCGCTATCCCGATCCCTTGCAGAAGAAATTGAAG
>DPVY01000162.1 GCA_003527965.1 Fidelibacterota bacterium | reverse complement strand
CACTAAGTCACTAAGAATATTAAATATAGATCCAGACTTTGCCGGGATTGTAAATTGAGTTTTTTTAATAAACCGGTGAATATTTGTTTTAAACTATATTATATCAATACCTTGCTCCGTAGGAGTTCCTTCGGAAGTGTCTTTGTGGCTAATGAATTATTTAGTTTAAGCAGAATGATTTTTTATTACGGATTGTTGGGAACTATTTTACGTTCACGTTCCGGGGCCCCCGTCTGCTTGTCGGCGATCTGGTTGGGCGGGCGCTCCGGAACGAACTATCCGTATCGGTTGCAGATCAAGAGCCCTGCAACCAGAATAAAACAGTGAAAATCTGTGTTCGTCCGTGGTAAAAGAAATCCTGTTTTTTTTTGAGGTGCTTTGTTAGTAATCAAACCGGATCTGAAAAGAGAGGAATTTGTCAACTCGTCCGTCAATCTCCCGCAATTGCCCTCCACAGTCAAAAAAGATCTCTTTTCGCCATCGATAGGTTAAAAATATTCCATATTCATTAGTGGTTTCGATGTCGCCCATCAGCCATTTTGTTTTATCGTCATAATCTGGATTTCTTTGCGAATAATCCTGATTCGCGTCGCCGCCCACCGGATAATAGCCCGGATCGGAAGCCGGCAACGGATCAACGCCGTGTTTCAATCTACGGTATTGGAGTTTAGCATAAAGCTGACGACTGAACCACCACCGGTTTTCCACAAACCACAGTTGCGAATTGGGTCCGGCATAAAAGCCAAGGCACTCTCCGTTGTGAGCGTAGGTATTAACCGCGACCTTATGAGTATAGGTCCACGGGCGAACTCCGGTCCATTCAACAATCAATTCTGTGGGGATCCGGGGTGAAATATGTATGCCGGTTTGCCAGCCTTGTTTGTTTGCCCACCAGCTCTTGCCGATTTCCGTTACTTTTAACTCGTCCAACAAAAGATTGCCGTACATTTTCAACCCGGCAAAAGGGAACCATTCGAATTCAAAAGCCATGAGATTATTATCCCTGTCGCGCTGCTCATGCTCCATGTTAAAGAGAAGGCTGACCGGTATTATATAATCAAATTCATAATTTCGATTGCCGTAGATAATCATTTCTGTAAAAGCAAAATGAAATGACGGTAGAAAGGCAGTCTCCAGGCGATGTCCCACAAAATATTTCCGGGGAAAACTTTTAATATTTGTTTCAGCGTCAATGTCCGGATCTATTCCCAAAAGAGACCCGTGAACAAAGGTGTATTTTACATTGTCAAAATCTTTTTGCCACCGGATAAAGCCAAAGGGGGCAATGTTGTCGGACAGGATCATGCTGTTTGGTGAATTGCCCCAAATTATACTCTCGTGATTTACCGAAAAGGCTCCGGCAGCGGGATCGCGGTATTGGAAATATGCTTCGGTTTTATCAAAATATTGTGCCCCCAATGTAGGTTCATCCTGAACATATGTATTGCGGACCTCTCCGGGAAAATCCGCAAAACCGTCGGGAACGTTCCAAAGGTATCCCCGGGCATCCATATAAAGTGAAAGTTTATCACCTAACTGGGTTGAGAGCCGCATACCGCCGGCTCCTAAAACTCGAAATATCCCGTTCTTACTCTCTAATCGTGCTCTTCCGTCAACATCAAGCCAAATAAGGTTTTTGTCTTTTTCATAAATGAACAGATGCGGCGGTTCCTCTTCCGAATATTTATCAAATATTCCCTTAATTCCTTTTGCAAAGTTTTCCCGGGAGGAAAGAGGGGTATAATAGTTCTGACCTTCTATCAGCTTAGGATGGCGGCTTTGACCGAATTCGGAACGATATTCAAGCAGATATTCTTTCAATACCTGCCGATCGGTATAAGACAACGCTTCTTCCCGGTCTTTCAGTTTGACAAGATACTCCGCCACCTTATCTCTTTGTAACGGACGCGTGTCGTTCATCAATTCCCTTATTAGTCCCCGGGTTGCCATTCTGTCCAGAAAATCGTACACGGGGTCATTCGCCGGAACGTGCAGCCCGGTAGCATTCACTAAAAAAGTCGTAATCAGTAACATTATTACCACTTTTAGATTTCTTTTCATGGACATTCTCCCATTACCCATTTCTCAGGGCGCTATAAAATAGATCAAATTGATTTACTTTAAAGCGGCTTTCCCCAATACGACAAAACTTTTCAGCCCTTTGTAAATCTATGGACAGGTTCATTTTATCCTGTGAAACAGAATAAAAATAACCCTTAATATTATAATATTCCGCCTGATATTCCTGTTCCGTCTGTCCGGGAGTCGGCACCATAAGAGCCGGCTTTTTCAAGGAGACAAGATCCATTGTGGATGAATATCCCGACCGGCACACTACAATTTTGGCGCGGTTTAACAGATCATTGACCTCTTTACGGTTTTTAAAGGAGTACACCTGAAGACCCGGATATGAATAGCCTTTTCCTGTATCTTCTGGTTTTCCTAAAATCACAACTTTATTTCCGGGCATATTTTTCATCTGCTCAATTACTTTTTTCCCGAATATTTCCCTGTGCGGCTCGGGCCCGGATATTACCGCCAACGCATCAATATCCCGTGGAACAGTCTCTTTGTGAACGGTTGACCATAAACCTATATAAGTTAATTTCGGATGCCGGCAGATCTTTCCCGAATGCGCCAGATCGCCGGTCAGGTTCTCTCTGCCCGCTTCATCGAGCACAAGAACACCGCTATATTTCCGAAAATACCAACGATTAAACCATTCGGAAATCACTTCAAATTTGCGGATTGTCCGCGGCAGTTTGAAACGAAGCTGATGAGTGACAAAAAAAGAGGGGATCTTCCTTGAATATACTCCATACCGATTGTCGGAAATAATCAAATCGATGTCTTTTTCCCGCACAATCTTTTCTGTCAGCCAATGTTCCCTTAACAGACTCGCCAGCATGGCGGGAACCTGGAAAATCAGCCGGACAACCAGGAATCGTTGCTTTGGTGCATATTGGACGGTATAATCCGGTAAATCTATACTCGGTAAATCCGGAAATTCATCTTTCAGAAAAGTAAGCGCCCTGCCGGTGGCTGCCAGGATCACCTCGTTTTTTTCCGACAAAGAACGAATCATCGGTACTGAATGAACCGCGTGTCCCAGCCCCCAGTCCAAAACGGCGTAAAGAACTCTTTTTTGAGAAGGCGGGGGATTGTCAGAATACAAACGCAGTTCCTTTTGTTCTCTTGTAAATTGTTTCACGACCGGTGAAATTACAATTATTTTGGCTAACATCAAAAACGGTTTGGTTTGCCAAATGCGAAGATACGGCATTTTCAACTACACCTGTCAGGTTTATTCAAATAATCGTATACAAAGTAGAAGAATCTTTTAAACCTGACAGGTGTTTTGCAATCCTCAGGCCTGACGCAACTGAACTGTTGAATATCCTCTATTCAAGCTGTAGCTTAACACCATGAAAACGCCTTCCGTTCTGCTTATCAATCCCTGGATCGCCGATTTCGCCGCCTATGACCTGTGGGCGAAGCCGCTGGGCTTGCTATATATCGGCAAATTCCTCCGTAACTATGGTTATGAACTTCAACTAATTGATCTAATGGATCGACTGAAATGGAATAATTCCGGATCGGTAATGAATCACCCCGGTCGGGGCAAATATCACAAGACTATTGTTCCGAAACCTGAAGCCGTGGTTCATGTTCCCAGACGGTTCGGATTGTACGGGGCGACCAAAGAACAATTTTTATCGGCTCTGCAAAACATTGATCCACCGCCGGCAATATTGGTGACCTCTCACATGAGCTACTGGTATCCGGGAGTAGCTGCAACCGTAAAAATCCTCAGAGAATATTTCCCCTCTGCTAAAATTATTCTCGGCGGCATCTATGCCACCCTTTTCCCGGAGCACGCCCGACAAAACATCAAGCCCGATTTTCTGATAAGCGGCTATGGTGAAAAGAAAGCTTTGCAAATTCTCGATTCCCTGTTCGGTATCAGTCGGGATTATTCTATTATTCCGGATTTCGACGACTCCGGCAGATTGCCCTGGGAATTGTACCCCAAAATTGAATCGGTCCCAATCCTGACTTCCCGAGGTTGTCCCATGAATTGTGATTATTGTGCGACGCCATTCCTTAATCCCGCTTTTAAACAGCGCAAAATTAGATCGGTCGTGACGGAAATCCTCTGGCTTTATGAGCAGCTGAATGTTCGCCGGTTCGCGTTCTACGATGACGCCCTGTTTACCAATAAAGAACACCATATTATTCCAATTTTAGAAAGCCTGAGCAGGCATGGAATTAAGGCGGAATTTCACACTCCCAACGGCTTATTTGCCCGGGAAATTGACGGAGTATTGGCTGTATTAATGAAACAGACCGGGTTTCGAACTATTCGGCTCAGCCTGGAGTCCATTATCCCCAAATGGCAGAAAGCTTCGACCGAAAAGGTGTCCACCGATCATTTCGAACAGGCGCTCCAAAATTTAGCAAACGCCGGTTATCAACGCTCAGACATCGAGGCTTATCTGATCATGGGGCTGCCCGGACAAACCTTTATTGAAGTAGAAAAAACGATCCGGTATGTTGCTCAAAAAGGCGCCATCTCACGCCTGGCGTCATTCACACCGATTCCTCACACGAGAGGCTGGGAAAAAGCCCGGGCAGAGGGATACGTCTGGGATGAAATGGACCCGCTGCTGACGAATAACACTTTATATCCATGTGCATCGGCAGATTTTCCGGTGGAAAAATTCATGGAATTACGCCGGCTTTCAAACAACCTGAATGAACTTGTTCGCAAATCATCTAAAAAGGAGAACGCCTGATGGGTATTATTAAACCGGCGCCTGCCGCACACCCCTTTGTCGCGATAATGTTTTCAACGGCAGAAAATCGGCAACTGGTTCTTGAACATTTAGTCGGACGTCTCGGACCGGTTATGGAGCAGGGAGTAGCTTACCGGGTAACCGATTTCACGGATTATTATGTCAAAGAGTTTAGTGAAAATCTCCAAAAGCAGTTTTTTGTTTTTGAGAAGCCCATTTCCCTTGAAGGTTTTGGGCAAATTAAGGTCTGGACCAACCAGGTGGAAACGGAAATCAATCCCGCCGCTGCCGGTCACAGAAGCGTCAATATCGATCCCGGCTATCTTACTCCGGCAAAACTGGTTCTGTTTTCCGCTAAGAATTTTTCCCACCGCATCTATACGGGCAGCGGCATATTTGCCGAAGTCACTATGCTCTTTGCTCATGGAGAGTTTGTTCGTCTGCCCTGGACCTATAACGATTATTATTGGGATGTTAATCTGAAGTTTCTATATACGATGCGGAATAAAATCGTGAAAATCGCCCGAAAGAATCTAAATGATTTTCAAAATAAGTTTAAAGTATAGTCCCTTTCAATGGGGAATGATACATTAGTAAAAGAAATATCGAACAAGCACCGAAAGCATGCTCTCGGGATAATAACAAATTTGAAAATCTGTAACCGTTCACGAACAAATTAATATTATACACAATAAGATCCTCCGTTAGGATTACAGAAGGACAGTTGAGACAACACCCAAATTTATTTGGGTGGTATGAACGAATGTTACCCACAAACTCGAACCGATTTACCCCGTTAGATAGAATGTATTTACAAATTCGTTTTTTTCATTTGGCAGAGGTATCTCACGGGGTTTATCGGTTTATCTATTATGCTGCGGTTTTTCATATTCTGTCTCGGGTAAACCGCTGAAGCGGTTATAGTTATCGAGGCGTTGTGCCGGTTGTTTCCTGCCACCACCCCGAAAAAGTCGGGGTGGTGTTTTCTCAACCTGATCAGTACTTTTTCTGCGGCTCTTCGGAGCAAATCACGCTTCCCCGTCCCGCGACGGCGGGAGGACTCGAAAACACGCCTAACGTTTCACGTTTTTTTCTATTAATTCAGTACTCCGTGAACGGTTACGAAAATCTTAAATCAAAAATCGTTAATCTACAATCGCTAATCAAAAGATATTGATGATATACGATCTTTTTAAATATAGACTAATATGATTGTTTTTTAAGCGCCTATAAAACCGCCACCACTCTTGTGGGCGCCCCCTCGGTATCCGTCTTTAACGGCAGGGCGCATAGCTCGAATAGCTGCAATGTCGGTAATTTGCCCAAAGAGGTCAGATTTTCAATTGCCAGCAAACCGGCGCCGAGCAGCAAGTGGTGAACGGGATAATTAAATTTTTGAGCATTCGCAGCATCGATGCTTGGAAAATCCACACCGACTCCCGATACATTTATTTCCAGTAAAAATTCAGCCAGGGATCCGGATAAGTAAGGATGATTTATAAAATAATTCTCCTTCCCCCAATTTTGATCAAAACCGGTATAAACCAAAACCCATGTCGGCTTTGCCCGGTCAAGCACAAATCTTTCTTCATCGTCTAACTCAATCGCACCGGGGAAGTGATCCTTCTTGTTAAGACACAACGCAGAGCCGATGAAACGGCTAAGCGGAAAATCAAGCAAGCCCTTGCCTTTAGGGAAAAAGTGCCGGGGCGCATCCATGTGCGTTCCGAAATGCGAACCGAGCCGGATCGAAGAGATAGTGATATCCCAGGAAAGCTTGCTTTGGGATGACATAATTTCAGGATCGGGTTTATCGCCGGCATAAACCGGCATGCCGGTACATAGTTTGTGGGTCAGGTCAATAATTATCTTCTGCATATTCCGCCGTTATTTTAATTCATTCTCAATAGTTTTTATTAACACCCCAAATTCATCCTGATCAAATCCGATGGATTGATAGATAATGCGTCCGTGTTTATCAATTAAATAATTACGGGGAATATATTGCCCGGCAAAGAGGCTGTATATTTTGCGGTCCGGGTCGGCAGCTATTGGGAAACTGAATTTTTTCTTTTTGTTGAATTTCTTTAATTGTTTTGTCGTGTGTTCCCGTCCAATCGATATAACAACAAAATCTTCATTTTTATAGCGCCGCCAAATCCGTTTCTCCAACTCCGGCATTTCCGCCATGCAGGGCGCACACCAGGTAGCAAAAAAGTTGATCAAAACCACTTTGCCGCGAAGTTGCTTGATATTACATTCCTCATCATCGATACAAACAACAGAAAACTCCGGAACCGGCTGTCCGATACTGGTTAATGTGCCCTTATCCGCATCATCGGCGGCTGATATACTTATTGTTAAAAATACAATTAGCAGAATCCATTTCTTCATCTAATTCATCCTTCGACTATTTTACTATTTACTATACCCCACGGTCTGCGCCAGAATAATATTCTGGTCGGTGGTAAGATTCATTTTCTTTGCCAGCGGTTCACGATCAACCCAGCCCCGGACAACCGTAGCCAATCCTTCAGCGGCACAATAGAGATAGACGTTCTGACTAATAAATCCGGTATCCGTTGCAGAATAGAAGTCCCGGGCTTCTTTATTGCCACTCATTTTTTCATAGTCTGCCACAAAAATCAGATTCACCGGTGCATTTTTCACAAAGCGCTGTTTACCGGTCAGATCTCGAATATCCTCCGCTAAAATAAGCTTCAGACTGTGCTTATCCGCATCATAGAGATACAATCCTTTCGCCATTGCAACATAGACATCTATTTCGCGCTTGTCACTCGCCGTCGGGGCGGTGCGTTTACCACTCTCCGGTCGGTTTATGCCACAAGCCGCCCACAACAAATCGGACAGCTGCTGTAATGATAATTCCTTTTCCGAAAAGGAGCGCTCTGACCTGCGATTCTTCAGGGCGTCCAGCAGCGTCGCGCTATTCGCAAATGCAATGGGTTTTAACTGTATATCACCGGCTGTTTGTGAAATTAATGATGGCGACAGCAGGGCAACAACACAAAAAATTGTCATTAAAACATTGATAGCATTCTTCATTTTTCCCTCCCGGGTATTGTTAACATTCTTCATTATAGCGCTTATAAAAATAAATTGCAAAATCTTTGCCGCCTAAACAGGGTTCGGAATGTCTATAAAATCGACATTCAGATCAAATTTTTCCCTCAAGTGATCACCGAGAGCGATAATCCCGAATTTTTCCGTAGCATAATGTCCGGCAGCCACATAGTGGATTTGTTCTTCTTTCACATAGTGCAGAATAAATTCTGTTGCTTCCCCGGTAATATAAAGATCAAGATCATTCAAGACAGCCTGTTTCACCTCTTTCTGGGCGCCGCCGCTGATGATTCCAACCGTTTTAATTAGACCGGGGCCAAACGGAAAAATCAATGCGTCCGGATTGATCAGCGCTTTGATTTTCTCAAACATTTGCGCGGCGTTAATCGGTTTGACCACCCCTTTTACACCAACCGCTTTCCCATTATATTCTCCAAAGGGTTCCATCTCTGTTAAATTTAAGAGTTCCCCTATTTGGGCGTTATTGCCAATTTCCGGATGGGCGTCCAGCGGCAGATGATATCCAAACAGATTGATTTCGTTCTCCAGTAACAATTTGATGCGCTGCCTGTAACCGCCGCGATATACCGGTCGCTCAAAATTCCAGATTATTCCATGATGAACAATAATGGCGTCGGCATTCATCTCGATCGCTTTTTCAAATAATTCGACCGACGCGCTGACGCCCGTGATGATACGTTTCACCTCATCGCGTCCTTCCACCTGCAGACCATTGGGGCAGAGGTCGGAAAAATCGCCGGTTTTTAGATATTGGTTCAAGTAATCCGATAGTTCATTGCGCTTCATAAATCACCCGTTTTAAATATCCTTAACACTTCAATCAAAATCAATATACAAAACCATTTATTGAAAAGGAATTAATTCAATACCATAAAAAATGCTTGGATATATTTGATCTTTTCGTAAAAAGTTATTATATGTGTCATCGTATGTTAGTATGGTAGTTAGAATATATTTATTTTATGTTGATATTTGAAAAGAGTAAAAGTGTATTGTCCTAAAATAGG
>DPVY01000235.1 GCA_003527965.1 Fidelibacterota bacterium | reverse complement strand
CAAACAACCGGGGTTACAATAATTGGGTCTCTACAACGCAATCACTTCCGCTGGCAACATATATTACGGAGTACGATTATCTGCCGGTCATCAAAGATCTGGAATCATCGGAATTCCCGGAATATATTTCAACGCTCGATTCAATTCGCACATATTATATAAATCAGAAGCAGGAACTTCTTAACCGTTAAAAGAGGATTTCGATTCCAGTAAGCGAGAGGCGATTTATAGTACCCTACCCTATTCAACGGCGAAAATTGCCGGGATGCATATTTTATCTTATTCTCTTAATTTTTATTGCTAATGTTCTCTATTCACGAACAGTGGAAAGTTCATCAATTTATGCAAAATCCGAATGTGCGGTAGAGACCAATATTTTCGAACAAAAACTTTCAGATATTTCGGCATTGAGTAATCACATCTGGTTTGGATTTTCACATAAACGACAATCACAACGGCAACAGCTTTATATAAATTTAATGTCGAACCTTGCGCTGTATAATGAGCACCAAACCGAAAACAAAGCCATAAATATGCTGGTATTGAGCCATAATTATAATCTAAGCAACCGGATAACATTTCAATCGGATATACGAATATTCAATAAGCAGTGGTATAACGATGATCGTGGATATACAAGCAGTTTGTTCAGTTCATCAATTGGTAGTTCTCATTCAAAATTTAAAGCCTTAGCGGGTTTTGAGTATCAATATAACGATTTCCAATCACTGCCGATATTCATCTCGGATCAGACCGGACTTTTTCTTCAATTTTATCATAACTCATCATCGAAAAAAACCGCATCAGCCCGGATTTCCTATCACACCATTCGCTATTCCGAACGAATAATATACAGACCATCATCTGTCGATTCACTGAATTTACCACTTCAGAAGGATAATATGTTATTTATCCAACTGGGCAGAGAATTTCGAAAAAAGGCGCTCGGAGGCATATATCTCCGCTATATGATCTTACATTCCAACAGCGATTTTTCATCTTTTCAATCCGCTTCCATCCGTTTTTTCAATACCCTGAGAATCGCCGGATTTTATGTGCAATTCATTGCCGAATACCAGTTCAAACAATATTCTGAAGAAAATGCCAAATTGTTTACATTTTCAAATCCCGATCCCGAACAAAACATTCAAAATCAGCTGTTGGCAGGATGGGAACGACCGATCACGAAGAATTTGTCACTTCAAGGTAAAGTTGCCTATATTAAAAATGAAACGGTTTACAGTAATCAGTATTATAATAAATGGTTCGTGTCCGCAGGACTACAATACCGTATTTCCAATAAGTAGTGTCTGACCGAAAAGTCGATTATATTGTAAAATATCAATGTCAAAACGCCATAAAAAATAATGTCAGGTCTGAGGACCCGACGTCTTACTCGTTGCAAAGCCCCAGCTTTGTTAATGGAAGCTGCATCTCTTTTAGCATTCCCAAGCTGGGGCTTGGGAACGAGCAAGGTTCCGGGGGTTGGGAATGAGCGTGGTATAGGGGGTTGTGTCAAGGACATCTCTCACGAGAGGAATGAGCAAGTTATGTTTAATCGACAATTTCACCCTCAGAAATTTGATATGAGTATCAGATATCTGATGCTCGTATCTATGAAATAAGTCTATCTCCCCTCTGTAAAATAATTGGAACAGATTTTGACTTACTAAAATAAGACGATGAGCTTAAATGGAGAAAACGTGAATATTTGCAAAATGAATAACTCTAACCAAACATTCCTCGCTATCTGTTTGTTGCTTCTGTTTCTAACACTAATTGCTACCTGTGATAATGAAGAATCCGAAGATGTTTTTGTAAATATAAATGAAATCTTCACTCTAAAATGTGGAGAGAGCGTAACGGTAAAACCCGATAATCTTGATATAGGATTCTGCGAAGTTATCTCTGATTCGCGTTGTCCTACTAATTTGAGGTGTTTCTGGGAAGGCGTTGCTGAAATAAAAGTCTGGATTTGCGAACCCGGACAGGCGGCAAACTTTATAGAACTTCCCATTTACGGATATGTAGCTCTTGAAGATACGGTGAATCATGTATCAGTCGATACTCTGGGCTATCAATTATCTCTATTGCAGCTCAATCCTTATCCTTATGAACACGAAGAGCATGATTACTCAGAGTATGAAGCAATAATATTCATTTCAAACATTAATTGAGAGGAGAAAAAAATGAAAGGAAGCAAATTATTTGTCGCAACAATTATCTTTCTCTTATCTTTCACAATTGTTTTACACAGCCAAACTCTCCTGATCTGTACGAATTGCAATCAGGAAAATCCCTTTACTAATAAATTCTGCCTTGCATGCGGCGAATCAATGGACGATGAATACAAAGCATGGCTGACTAAGAAAAATGAGAAAAGGTATAAAGAAGAAAATTTTATCTCCGGGCGCGTTGACCCGCCAAGACTTTTTACGATTCCAACCGCAAGAGTTCTCGGCTCAAAAGATATCAGCCTTATGGGCGGAGGCGCTTTTGGCGTAGCAGTACAGCAGTCATTTCTTGGTACTATTGGAATGGGATTGGGAAATATCGCTGAAGTTGAATTCAGTACAGTCGGTCTAATAAACAACATTTCCCAGGGCTCACCTGCAGTATCCACTTCAGCATTTAAAATCCAATTAGTACCGGAAAATATGTTTGGTCTAAGTTTTTTCCCTACTTTAGCTGTTTCTATACGAAGCTCAGCCGATTGGAAAGATGTCAGAAGCGATTGGGGAGCGCTAAACTCCGATAAAGCTTTTTACGGTTACAACGAATCTACCCAAAGAGATGAATGTGCGGTGAGTTCAATAGGATATAATACGCGATTTACAATAATGTATGGAGTCGCTACACTTCCTTTAGGTCCAATAAAAATTCACTCCGGTCTTACGTTAACCGATATTCGCGTTAAAGATATGGCTGTTGATTATATCTGGCAGGAAGATAATGATGTTCCGGAAGAAAGACAGAAAAATCTGATCGGTGGTTTTGCAGGGTTTGAAATCGAATATAATCCACAAACAAAACTGATGGTTGAAATAAAAACAGATTCCAAACATGAATATGATATGGAGACAAAAGAAATCGAATTGTCACACACTTATGTCGGAATTGGAGGAGTTCGATTTTTCTTTACTAAATGGCTTTCTATTGATACCGGCGTTCTGTATCAGACAAACTACAAAGGCATTGCAGACTCTCAGATCAAGCTTGGCTTAAATCTCTTTATGCCTACAGGAAGTATATCTGATTATGTTAAAACATCTGTAAAACGAAAAGTCAGCAAGGAGTAATGGCTATGCGGAAAGTTTTAGTTAGATGTATTGGAAAAGTTGAGATGAAGTACATATTATTCTCACTTCAAATTATAATATTATTGACATTTATTTCATGTGAATTATTTGATATAAATGAAAGTCCAGAAATTCCTGATTGGTATCCATCGCAGTTAGTATTATCGGAAAATCGTTTAGCAGAATTTGATACAATAGCGACTGATTTCGCAGAAATGTTTGAACTTGATAAAAATGATTTTGTTATCGATACTCTAACATCTCATATATATAGAATATATGTTTTGAATATACCAGTTTGCACGTTCACTGATTCAACCGATGATTTTATTGAATTTAACCAAAAAGTGACTCAATTTCTACAAACTTGGTATCGATTGTTTTCCATAGAATATTTTGAGATTGATACAATGCATTATACAGGTATTGAAGAAGGGCATCATGGTGCTGAAATTTATATCAAGAGTGATTACTCCATACAGATGTATGATGGTTCTAGATCGTTGGGTTTCATTGCCGTTTGGATGGATGGGTCAGGGATTATTACACAACTCCGTTCAACTCTATTGCCACAGCTTCGTGTGCCAATAGAAAATATTATTACTTTAAATGAAGCAAAAGAAATTCTCGATGGATATAAATATTCAGTATATAGTTGGACTGGAGAATCAGAGAGAGAATTTACAGTAACAGGAATGGAAGAAACTGCTCATGAGGTTTATATCGATAAGAACTATGGTAATGACGGTAATTTGACTAGTGTTGATTACCGACTTGTTTGGAGAATAACAATATTTGATGGAGATTTTTTTGTTGATTCTCAAACTGGCGAGATTATTGGATTTATTCAAGGATGGAGAAGTTAACCACCTAACATATATGGAGGTAATACGATGAGATGTTCGATAAAAGAAAGATTTGAGGCGTTCCAGACCAGTGTTTCGAAAGCAGCAGATTTGCACTCCGAATCGCGTACTTCATGCTTAACTACTTGCTACAATGCAAGCGAAAAATTTCATGTTTTTTGAAA
>DPVY01000013.1 GCA_003527965.1 Fidelibacterota bacterium | reverse complement strand
TCATGTTCAGTCTGCCCGGATTTCAGACAACGAGTTGTCGGGCAGGGATCACACGGTTTATCGGAATTATGATAAGCCTGATAGCATAGTTTCCCTTCCAGGGGCAGGTTTTCCGCGTACCATCGTTCCATCACCCCGTTGACACGCCGAATGGTCAAATCACGGCTCAGGACACTAACGCCGTCCTGGACGCTTTCAAATAAATTAGCCAGGAATTGTTCATTCTCCCGAAGCTCTGCATAGACTTTATCTCTTTCCTGCTTTTCTCGTTCAACCCGTCCAACCATTTCATTAAAACCATCATAAAGAACGCCTATCTCATCATTACCCTTTTTTTCAATTCGGATATTATAATTTGATTCTTCAGAGATTTTTCTGATAGTAGTCGCCAGATTTAAAATCGGTCCGGAAATCGATTTTTGTAACTGGTGCGCCAGTAAATATGTGAACAACATAAATCCGATTAGCAGCAGTAATCCGGTCAAAATATAATTTTTAATCTTCAGGTATAGCTCGCTGGTGGAGACACGAAGATATATTGTACCCTCACACTGATTTTCATATATAATTGGTTCAACCACGTGCAGACAACCGGCATAAAAGCCCGTTGAAATATTCCCGATCAGATCCGGCAGGGCGGCGGTTTTTTCCTTGAATCTGTGGTAAGCGGCAAACAGTTTCCCGTTTTTATCGAAAACATAGCCATCTAAGATATTTGGAATAGTTTCCAACTTAGATAATCCAATATTGGCGCCAACACTGTCGTCAAAAATAAGTGGAGCCACGCAATATTCTGCAGTAAACCGGGCATTTAGAACGACATTATTTAATAATTCTTTCCTGGCTGTTTTAATCTCTATAAAAGTGACTATGGTAAACCAGCTGACTACTGTGAGCATTGTAACGAAAATAATGATAACGGTCAGTTTTTCTTTTATGGAGAGATTAAAAAATATTTTTTTCATTTATCTTTCCCATATTTTATGATTTTGCCTCTTTCAAGCAGTTGATATTTCATATATAATCCGGCTTTTTTGACAGCCTCGTTATTAATCTCAAATCGCACTTTATCGGCGTCAAGATAAAAATTTATATGCACATTTTTTTCGCAAAAGCCTTTTGTATCGGCGATAGTAAGTATAGGACTGCTCCGGGTAATATTAATGATTTTTTCGAGATGCCGTTTCTCCGATTTTGAGATAAACAGTATATGGCATTTTGATATATCAGTAAGGTTTTGTATAGGTAGTATTTCTACCGCCTTATTTTTAATTTTTTGCTTCTCATAAATACGCTCGAGGCATTTTCCATATGGATTTTTCCCAATTATGCCAATGATAAACGGCTTTGTAGTATCGGATATTGAAGATTCTTCAGGCCAATCTACAAAGCGGGTGAATCGTTCCAAATAAACAGCTTTCAGCTCATATTCGGAAGTTTGAGCATATAAGTTGACCACCAGCCACGAAACAATAAATAATGCAAATAAGCGCATCCTCTTTTTATTCAATTCACACTCCACAAGTATTTTAAATACATAATTTAAGCCTTCTTCAACTACTAATAATTGAAGTTGACGCTGATCATGAACGTACGTCCCGGTTGCGGAAGAAGCGAGTTGTCCCATCCTTTGCTCCGGTGTTCAAAGTCATCTCCGGAATCAGCCATATTTACGCCGGAATGATAATATTCTTTATCAAACAGGTTAAACACTTTTAAAGTAATTGAGAATGTTTTCAAAGAATATACCAGATTGCTATTTATAATCAGATAAGAATCGAGCTTCCTGTTTTGGGAGCGAAGTGGATTTCTCAAATATAAACTCTTTTCACTCACATAATTCCCATTAAGAAACAGATTGAATTTATCCCTGATGGGAAGATTGACCCCGAAATTAATTTTATGCGGGGCAATGTCGCCCACTTTAGCCTTTCCATCTTCCCAAATATTAGTCAGATGGTTATAGCGGATGCTGCTTACCGCTTTAGTGTAAGTATAATATACAAATCCGCTGATATCCGCTGAACCTTTAATAAAATTGCCGGCTGAAAATCTCAATCTATACTCTAAACCATGCACATCTCTTTTACCAGCGTTCTCTGCTTCTTCTTTGACAACATTATTGTAATGCGCTTTAAAAACAGATAATTCCTGCAACAAAGCCCCGCTGCGGCACATAATTATGGTTTCAAGATTTCGGACTTTCTCGGGTTTCAGGTCGGGATTTGCCAAGCGACCACTCCAGCCGCCCCACAATTGAATTGGTGGAGGTTCCTGAAATGCCTCTCCGTAAATCAGCTTGACAGATCCGTTTTCTGCCAGTTTATAAATTGCAGAAACTCTGGGATTTACCGTGCTGCCGTAGATTGAGTTATAATCATAGCGGATTCCACCATTAAACCGCATGTTATTCAGATTAAAAATACCCTAAATAAAACCGCCATAATCATCGGTGAATATAAGATTAGTCGGCGGCATCTGTGAAGCTGGCATCGGCGGAATGGTATATGTTGAATCGGTACTGTGCCCGACACCAAACCCGTAGTTATAGGGACCCGGCCCAGTTGATGGAATTGAAGAACTGAAAGCTCCCCAGTAACCGGGAATATCCCAGGCTTTAGTTAATTTTTTCCATTCATATTTAAAGCCTGTTAAAATTTTTGAGTTATTATTGAGATCGATTTCAATATTTTGTTTAAAAAGCCAACTGCTATTCAGGCTATTCCAGTATGTAAAGCTGATAAAGGAAAATTCTTCCATCCCCGGTTTCGAATCCGGAGCAGCTTCAGCCCAGTCACCGCCGATAGTAGAATTAGTATAAAGTAATAGAGTATTTGCATTTACATTTTCGCTAATAGATTTTTCATTCTCAAAATATAGCTGTAAAGAACTTTTTATCCAGCCTGCATTATTTTGTCCTCTATCTGCCGCATATTGAGTCCCGTACCCTTCCTGCAAATACCATTTGCTAAAACCTGATTTGATATTCTTGTAGGTAATATTGCCATTAAGGGCATAGCTAAACGTCGGATCGTAATATCTGCCCAGTTTTTTGCCATTATTTTCCAGATCGAGTAAAGGGCCCCAGATTTTCTTATCGCCATACAAGTCGTTAGACAAGAATCCCCACCTATTTGAAAGATCCGGTTCGTCGCTATTATAAATCCGGGCTGTAATTGCATATCTCACATCCCCACCGTTACCCTGAGAGAACACCTCTACCGCTCTTGTATTAAAACTTCCACCCAGAAGACCGATGTTTGTTGATGTTTCTCCCCTGTTTAACTCGCTGCCGTCTTTTGTAATGACATTGATGATGCCTAAAAAGGCGTTCGCTCCGTAAAGAGCCGAAGCGGGACCGTATAATATCTCAATTCTTTCGATATTCATAATCGGATACTGGCGCGAAATATCGGCGACATGATTCCATAGATGATTGTTCACCTTGCCGTCAATCATCAGTAAAGTTCTTGTTGTATTGGGAGTACGGTATCCTCGTTGATATGCAAACAAATAATTGATTCCGTTAGGCACGGAAATATCAAACCCCGGCATATCCATTATTACATCGCTCAGGCTGGTATAGCCACGCTGCCTGATCTCCTCCGAAGTAATAACGATCATCGTGGCAGGTGCATTTATTTTTGATTCTTCTAATCCTGATGCCAATGTCACTTTTATTTCCATTAACTCATCAATCGACATCTCAAACATATTTTCATGTTTAATTTGTTCTTGTGAAAACACTTTTATCTGCAGCAGGATAAATAATGTGAATACACTTATTAAGACCTTGGTTAATTTTTGTTCAAGATTAAAAATATCTTTATACATAACTTTCCGTTTGCTTTAAAAGTTATAAACGGGATATGGATGATTTCTCAAACTTTCAAGGAACTTTAAAGGGGGATTAATTCATCCAAATTATTTTTAAAATTTTTCACAAAGTCACGCTTTTTTACATGTTTTGTATATTATTCATATTAAAATATCGGGTATAATCCGCAAACTATCAATTTTTTAGTTCTGAATTCATTGGGTGGTCGGCAAATCCCCAAACTATCCCCGAATTCATTCGGGAGATTGATCGTCTATTCCGGAAGGAGTCTCTTTGAGAAAGTCGGGAGCCGGTATGGGATTCGCCCTATTCCACCGGTTTAATCCCGACGCGTCGGTGTTAACGTTTTATTGGTTACTGGTCTTTATCAGGTTTGCCAATATTCTTCACATTAACAAAATCAGGATACCATTTTGCCATACAATCGGGGCACATACCATGTGAAAATTTAATGTCCGGTAATCGCTTAGCCATATATTCTGGCGGTGAAACCCATGGCTTGCCTTCCTTTTCATCATCACAGATCTTGTTACACCCGGCACAGATGGGAATAAAATCTTTTAAGCCACTGGTCTGTTCCACCGATCTTTGTAGCGCTTTAATTATCTCTTTCTGCTTCGTAATGTCCCGGATAACCGCAAAGGTTGCTTTATCGCCTTTGTATTCAATGATGGCGATATGGGCTTCAACATCTATTTCGGTTCCGTCTCTCTTTTTAAACACTGTTTCATAGCGGTTTGAGACTTTTTGCCCCTTGCCGCGTTGTCTTTCACGTTCTTTGAGTTTATTGACGGCTGTTTCGGTATATACTTCCTCATAATTTCTGTGAATAAGGTCGTCTTTATCGTAGCCCAGCATTTTTGCAAAGGCGTCATTAACGAAAATAAATTTATCTTTTTGGCTAACTACGACACCATCCCCGGAACTCTCCACCATAAGGCGATATTTCTCTTCGCTTTCTTTAAGTTCCTTTTCCACCCGCTTGCGCTTGGTGATGTCTCTGGAAATAAAAAGGAGCCGACCTTCCGCAATATTTCCAACACTTTCAAGATAGATCCATTCCCCCGATTTTTGCCTATATCGGAATTCAACTGTTTCAGTGAAAGTATCTTCTTTCTCGGTAATCAGGTTCTTAAGTTTGTAACCAATATATTTCATTAACTGAGGTAAATAGAATTTTTTATCTTCGGGATGGATAAAATCGAAAGCAGACCTGCCTAGCAGTTCTTCCGGTTCGTAACCGGCAATGGTTTTAATCGAAGGACTGACATAAGTATAAGATAGTTTGGTGCTAAAGGTGTGGATGGAAATCAGGTCATTTGTTTTTTTGGCAATTAATCTATATTTCCTTTCGCTTTCTTTAAGTTCCTCTTCCATCCGCTTGCGCTCGGTGATATCTCTCAAAATACAGTGAGTTTGTTGAAAACTCCCATCTTCTTTATAACTAATCATACCGTCTATTTCCACGAAAATCGGAGTGCCGTCTTTTTTAATCATTTCGTACTGAACGCCTTGAATTTCACCGGTGGCTTTGAACCGGGGAAAGTTCTTCTTGAATTGCGCCACATAATCCGGTGCCAGGAAATCACCGAACCAGCGACCTATTACCGCGTTGCGCCGATAGCCTAACAACGCCAGCCAGGTAGGATTGACTTCAATTAACTTGCCTTCTTCATTAAGGCATTGATAACCTACAGGTGTTCTTTCATATAAAAGGCGGAAGTATTCTTCATTTTGACCAAGGGTATCAATATTCGTTTGTTCCGCACTCTTTTCCAGCCCGGCAATTTTCTTCCGAAGGGTTTCAATCTCTTCAATCAGCTGGCTTTTTGATTTTTTATCTAACGATTCCATATAGAATCCTCTTATATCAAATGTTTCTCTCTCCGACTGCTCCGACAATATCATTTCGAATCCACACCAAATATCGCTTCGATTTTACCATAATAGACAGAGTGATAATCTTTTTTGGGATAATTCTTATCTATGGTAGCATCCAGAAAATTCTCAGGATGAATGACGTCATGGTAAATTTTCCGGCATTCAATGATCAATTCCGCTTCGGCAAATCCCGGCGCCGCCACCCTGCTTGAAGGAATCGGGGTCAATTTTGTTTCGGCTAATTTATTCCCGTTGCGACCGGATTTTGAGCCGAGCAATTGTAAATCATCACGATAGGAGTTACCGAAAGCAGATAATGTAAACGTAGGATATTTTTCCATAAATTGACGAGTGTAGCGTGTCGGTCTGACAACCACCTGAACAAAAGGCTCCGACCACATCGTACCGATACTGCCCCAGCCGACGGTCATACAATTATAGTCGCCGGATTTAAAATCTCCGCTGGTGAGCAACAGCCATTGATGATGCCAGAGATGGTGGGGGCGGATGATAAAATCTTTTGCCGGAATTTGTTTGCGGATCATTGCAGACTCCAATCGTATTTAGTTAATTATCCACATTTTTCAGTTAATTTACAATGAAAATATTTTCTTCCTCCTGTTACTCTGTTGTCACTCTTCGATGAACTCAGAATGTACTGTGTTAAA
>DPVY01000283.1 GCA_003527965.1 Fidelibacterota bacterium | reverse complement strand
AGAAGGTTTTTAAGATATTTTATGATCATAATACTTGGAATTTCATTTCTTCTTTATAAGGCGTTGCCAGCTAAACAGGGGCGTCCGCTGCGGCATGTAACCGGCAGCGGCTGATCGCACATCCTGCAGGGAAATAAAAATATTCGGGTCGACTTCGTGTGCCAGACGCACCAATTTATCCACCTCTTTACGCGGGACAACACTAAAAATAATATTTACCTGACCTTTTGCGCCATTTGCCTTAATAACAGTAGCGCCAAAACCGGCATCCCGAAGAGCCATTGGAAGGATTTCCATGGTGTTGCGCGTGATTATTCGAACGGACTGTAATCCCAATCCAATCTTTTCTTCTATGGTGATACCGACATAATTGCCCAAAGCAAATCCCAGCCCGTATGCAAAGAAACAGGCTATATTATCAAGATGCTGCATTACCTGGGAGATTGCCAGTAACCATATAGAAATCTCAAGGAAACCCAGCAGAGCGGCGATACTTTTTTTGCCCTTTGATACTAAGATAATTCGGAACGTTCCGATAGAGACATCGGTAATCCTGGCGATGAAAATTAGAAGTGGTGTGATTATCCAGATAAACGTCCAGGAGTTTGTTGAGAAGATTTCCATAATATTTTATACTTTTGTTTATTGTTATTCAAACAGCTCGATATTCCCACCGGTATGGAGAAATACAACCGTTTCACCGGGTTTGATTTTCCCCGAACGGCAATAATCAATTAAACCGTTGGCGGCTTTACCCGTGTAAACATAATCCAGAAAAACCCCTTCCTTTTTAGCGAAAATCTCCACGGCTTCTTCACAACCTGCGGTTCTTTTGCCGTACCCCTCGCCAATATAACTTTCATCCACATGGACGAGAGAGTCCGGTATATTGATATTAAGAATATCACCAGCCGATCTTGCAAGTTTCAGGACGTCGGATTCCAACTGATCGCGGGGCACATCCACGCTCATACCGATAATCTCACCCGACCAACCGCTAATGGCCTGTCCGGCTACTAAACCGGCCTGGGTTCCGGCAGAGGAAGAGGCATGGATTATTTTATCTACGGTCAAATTGTTCTTATCAAAATCATCTAATAATTCACCCCATCCGGCAATATATCCCAGGGCTCCGATGGGAGTAGAGCCACCGGGAGGAAGGAAATATACTTTCTTGCCTTCATATTCGAGCTGATTTTTTACCTCGATCGCTTTTTTTAAACGTTCTTCTGAATCTATAGTATCGATATGGTGGATCTTTGCTCCGAGCATATGATCGATTAATAAATTACCGGTTGGTTTTTTCGGTTTCAACCCATTCAATATTAAATGAACGGATAAACCGTATTTTGCGCCAATGCCCGATAATATTCTACAGAAGTTAGATTGATTGGCACCAATGCCGATAATAGTGTCACAGCCCTTTTCAAGAGCATCGGCGATTAAGAAATCAAATTTCCGGGTTTTGTTGCCGCCAAAGGAAAATCCGGTCAAATCATCTCGTTTTATATAAATATTCCGACCAAATATTTCTGAAAGTGACGATAATCGGTGAAAAGGGGTGGGTAACAGGGAAACCGTTTCCCGACTAATTTGAGACAGTATTTTGTTAATCTCATTCATTTATCAATACTCCAATTATTTATCACCCTGAAATTACAAATTCGTTTCAATTTTCAAAAGCATATCTGAAAAAGAATTCGTGATTAATTTATCTTGAAAAATCTGTCAAAATTAATCATATTCGGAACAATGAGAGTGAATCGGTTGATATATCCTTTTAATAATTATATTCGGGCTTCATCGGGCAAAAAAAGGCACAGTTCGTGATCAACAAACAAATTTTCTTACTACATCATTGAAGAACTTATGGTAAGAGATAGTCAGGGAAACTCCGCCCGCAACGCAATAGCAATTTATATATTTGCAGCTGTACTGCTTTGCGCTTTGTTTGGTAATTGTTCGTCAGCTGTACCTAAAGACAGACTGCCCGAGCCGGTAATTGAAGATCATCCGGAGCTCGTAGACCTGTACTGGAAAGCCTGGTCTCTCGTCCATCAAACCAGGAAGCGCGGTAATAATACCAACCAATTTCCCCGGAATTATCTGAATATTGACAATGGCGATGTAATCAGTCAGTGGTCAACGTTATCAGCGGCGCTTTTTACAGTTTATGGTTATCATGTTTATCCCGTCATGGAAAGTTTAGATCTCTTTTATGACAAACAGCGCTCCGACGGCTTTATATCCCGCGTTTATATCACCAATTCCGGTAGTCCGTTGCATTTACCGACCCGCCAGGATCCTATGATCAACCCTCCTCTTTTTTCGTGGGTGGAATTAAAATATTTTTATCTGAGTGCCGATACGACCCGGTTACGTAAAGTGTTTCCGGCTCTGGAAAAATATTTTTTATGGCTGGATTCCAACTGCAGAACCAAAAATAATATCGGAGACTTATATTATTCCACACCTATCGGTTCCGGGATGATTAATCTGCCGCGGGGAGATATTGAATTTGGCGGATGGACCGATTTATCCGCCCAAATGGCAATGTTTGCCCGACATTTAGCGGAAATCGCCCAATTGTTAAGTTTTAATTCTAAAGCCGTTTATTACCAAAGAAAATGTTTAAATATTTCAAATGCTGTTCAATCGAATCTATGGCATCCGGATTCGGCATTTTATTATGATATTAACCGCGAAGGTAAACCGGTAAAGCTGCAAACAATCGCCGGTTTTTGGCCATTAATTGCAAAGATACCCGACGAACAAAGCGCTGCCGGATTGATCCAACATTTAAAAGATTCCAGTGATTTCCGACTGCCCCATATGTTCCCAAGTGTATCCGTTAAAGAATTGGAATATAATCCAAAAGGATTCTACTGGCGTGGTGGAGTATGGGGGATAACGAATTACATGATTATTCGGGGATTAATGGAATATGGTGAATATTCTTTTGCAAACAGGGCAGCCTGGAATCATATCACGAATATGAGCAAAGTGTATTCTGATTTTGCTTCCGATACGTTAATTGATCCAAATGGGAATATTTCACTTCCGGGAAAAACGATATGGAAGCTTTATGCGCCGGAAGAGCAGGAACCCGGGACACGCTGGGATGCGTATTATCAATGTGAACCGGATTTTATCGCGTTTTCAGGACATGGGCCAATTTCAATGCTCATAGAAAACATTTTGGGCTTTCAGGTAAATGCCCCGGCAGATCAGCTTACCTGGACGATCACACGGATGGACAGGCACGGCATTAAACATTTGACCTTTGGAGATAATGTTGTCTCAATCTGGGCGGACAGGCGAATCGAATCGCAATCTCTATTTACTGTTCATGGAGAAACTAATTCCGATGTAAGCGTGAACTTTGTATTAGAACCCGATACCATTTCACTTAAATTCGAGCCGGGTCCGATCGAAGTTACCTTCCTCCCGGATAATTTTATTTTAAGAGATAGATTTTTACCTTAAACTAAAAAACTATATCGTTTTTAATAGTGCTGGCGGTTTTCAGAACATTAGCCACATAAGAACGGCTGTTGTTGTAGCGTAGCAGCGCTTTTTGCTGGTTGGATTTTTCTTCGTCCCAACCTTTATGACTGAGGAAATTAGCGACACTCATGATAGCGTCGGTATAATTGTAAAGGTCCACTTTACCGTCATTATCTCCATCGACTCCATAGCGCAAAACACTGGAAGGTATGAACTGCGAGTATCCGAAAGCACCGGCGTATGAGCCCGGCAATTCTAAAATATCTATATGGCTTTCGAGATGGAGTTTAATTAAGCTGGCACATTCTGCTTTAGCCCATTCGGCTTTCCGATTCGCCCGTTCCTTGTAAAAGGCGATTAAATCCCGGCGCTGGTCGTAATCCAGGTAATGATATTTTTCATAGACATGATTTTCTATTTTTGCCAAAGATTCGGGGCTATCGGCAAGTGCGAGTGAACTCAGAATATTGAAGACGGAATATCTTCCAATAACTTTTCCAAGTTTTGTTTCTACATAAAGAACCGCTACAATCGCTTCTTTATTAACTCCATAAGATTGTTCGGCAACATTCAATTGATCTTCAAAGGTGTTGATAAACTCCTCGATTTCATACCCTTTATTTTCGATATGAAAAAAAATGCTGCTGTAGCTATCCATCGTAGGCGGTTTATAATAATTTACCGCGATGTTGTCATAATATTCAACTCGGGGATCCAGAAAAAGACGCCGAAAATCTGTTAACGGAAGATTTTTTTCTTCAAGGTAAGTGAATAAATTTTCATACCGTTGCAGCGTGTTATTCCGGTATTCCGACCGGCTGGATTGTTTGAAGCTCTGGGAAAATCCAAGGAGCAGGACGAGGGTCAAAAAACCGGCCCTGATTAAATGGATATATTTCTTTTTGTCTGTTTGCATTAAACTTTCTTTGTTAGTATTAAATTTTCTTGATGTTACGCATAATTTCAAAGATTAGAGGTGAAATAAATCACATCTTTACAAATATTGAGCAAAGGTTACAAAAATATTTCTTTATATGCAACAGAAATCCCATTGTATTTAATGTCGTCAACTTGTAATTTTTCAGGAAATATATTGGTAAAAAACGGAAATAATGTTGGATAATCGCTATGAATGAAAATTTTACACAGGTTAATCACCATCAAGAAACGAAAACTTATCGGGCGCGCTGGATCCTTCCGATTTCGGCGGCGCCAATTGAGGATGGAATTATTACAGTTAAGGACGGTAAAATTCAATCTGTTGATAAATACAATAGCCTGAACGATAACCTGCCTGCAACGGTTACCGATCTTGGAGATGCTATTGTTTTTCCCGGATTTATTAATGCTCATACCCATCTGGAACAGGATGAATTTCCTGAACCGGTCAATAATGTGTTCGAATACCTGCAGGCAAACAGGCAGCGACTTTCTTCGTTGTCTGATGATCAACGGACTACGATTATCCAGTGCAATATTGATGAATGTCTTAAGTATGGTACCCTGGCTCTGGCAGATTTTTCATCTGATGGCTTGTCAGACAATTTACTCGTCCGCAGTCATCTGTTCGCGAGGGTTTTTCATGAAATTAGCGGGTTTAAAAATTTTGAAGCAGATTCAATTTTTAATAAACATTTTAATTTGATAAACAATTTTTCATCTCGAAAGAAAATCACAAAACATCTGGCGCCATCATCTGTCTGGTCAACGTCAAAACAGCTATTAAGAAAAATAGCCGTCCATGAACGTCATATCGCCACTCACATGGCGATGACTGAAGCGGAAACAGATTTTATGTTGCATGGTAAGGGGCAGATTCAGCAATTTCTATTAGCTAACGAGGAATATGATTACACCTGGGAATTTCCCCACTTGACCCCGGTTCAGTATTTTTTCTACAACCAATTTTATGCTCGCCATAATATTTTAGTTCACATGAATCATATTACTGATCAGGATATTGATATTATCAAGAGCAGTACTGTCAAATTTAATATCTGTCTGTGCCCCCGCAGTAATGATACCTTAAATCTTGAAAATACCCCTGTAAAGAAAATTATAGAAAAGGGGATGAATATTTGTATAGGTACCGAAAGCCGGACGCTGGTTTCCGATTTGGACATTCGCAAGGAGATTATCAGAACCGTTGACAAATACGGAGTATCCCCTGAAAATGCAGTAAAATTTGCCACATTAAATGGAGCCTATGCCATCGGCTTCCATAAAGAAGTTGGAAGTTTAGATGTGGGAAAATCGGCGGAATGCCTGGTGCTTAGAATAAAGAGCGACGAATCCAGAGATCCCTATGCCGGCATATTGAGTACGTCCAGTCAGGTAGAATGGCTTGGAGAGTAAGATAAGTGCAAAGAGGGAATAAAATATTTGCGCTTGAAATTCAATCGCATGTAATAATTCACCACTGAAGGATACAGAATATCACAGAAAAGATATAAAATGATCAAGTCGCTATATTCACACCGTGTAATAACAAGCAGATAAAAATGATGAGTTGTTGGATTTGCAAGATATTACACGGGGTGAACCATGTTTATTATTTTTTTCTAAAGTTGA
The DNA here is from genome assembly GCA_003527965.1 of Fidelibacterota bacterium. Classification (GTDB taxonomy): domain Bacteria; phylum Fidelibacterota; class UBA2242; order UBA2242; family UBA2242; genus DPVY01. The sequence goes on along the minus strand of DPVY01000283.1, from coordinate 47 downwards.
AACATGCTTTTTACCGTCGAGAACTCCAAATTTTCTCCCGACGTGTC